>DASUXX010000245.1:0-2466 GCA_036377755.1 Gemmatimonadaceae bacterium | reverse complement strand
CACTCAGGAAAGTCCACCACGACAGCCAACCTGATAAAAGCAGGATGGTCCTATCTGTCGGACGATTACGTGGTGCTCTCCGCCTCGGATGACTCGATATCGATAGAAGGCTGGCCCGATGACTTTCATATAGATGAAGGCTGGTCACGCGGCGAATCGACAGGGACGCGCGGTACTCTGAAAGAGTCGGATCTTCCGCCCGGTCGCCGCGTGGAATCCGCAACCCTTAGCGGAGTCTTGTTCACCTACGTGAATCCGATGGACGCTACAACTGCGACAGCAATCCCGCCTGTCGTGGCGCTCGAGCGTTTGATCCGGCAGAGTCCATGGCTCGTTGCGGACCCTGAAAGCGCTGGAAAAGTGTTCGACCTGTTGAAGGAAGCCGCATCACTTCCATGCGGCGATCTATCAGTTGGTCTCGATTCTTTTTCTGATCCAACCGTACTCGACCGCGTGGTGCGGGAGTTTATTGACCGACAGCTTCGAGAGCTTGAGCGCGCGTCGACCTGATCGAAGGAAGCACTGCAGCGGCGACTGTCGTGTAGTACGCCACGTGAGATGGGCCAAACAATCCCTTCCCGATAACAGGAAAACGCTCTGCAATAGCGTTCAAGTGCTTCTGACCGGTGCCGCGCCACTTGAGGGCGTTCTTCATCGCATCGGCGCGTGAGATTCTGCCGAGCTCGATTTCGAGAATGAACGCGATCGCGCCGCTCGAGGAAAATGCTTTTGGAAGAAACGGCGCGAGAACCACTGCAGAATAGAAAGTGGCGCAGCTTTCAATGAATGGATCTTTCATTGAGCGACCATCAGCGGCAGCGATTGCAAAATCGAGAAGCGAGATCATCTCACCCTGAAGCTCGTGCTTTGCGAGGCGCTCCCGCACCTGCGTGAGCTCGCCGTCGGTGCAGTCGCGGGCGGCCAGACCTGTGATGACGACATCTCTCAGTGATACTGCTCGCTCCCGATGTACAACTATCGCATGCTCGATGAGATGCTCGAGATGATCGTGCGTCGACAATCGCTTGAGAGGCGGAGCTTCGGGAATTGGTCGCACGCGATTCCATAGGAGCGGATCGAGCGGACGCCCGTCGTCGTGAGTAGTCCAGTGAACTTCGACAGCGAGACGATCGACCGCGGGCTTGAGACCCTGATGATGCTCGAGCTCGCGCGCAGGGCGACCGAATCCGGCTTTCTCGAGACGCTCGACCATGTCTTTCACTTTGCTGCGATCGACGAGCAGGTCGATGTCGACGAGGGGAAGTAAAGGCGTTTTTCCCGTAAGCGCGTTTACTCCCCCTTTCAGTACAACGACAGGATATCCAGCGTCGCCTGTGATCTTTGCGATCTGCCGCCCCTCAGCGCGGGCAGTGAGCGCGCTTTGCGATTCTGTTGCCGCAACTGAGCGGATGACCTTCTGCGCGCGTTCAGGGATGTCAGCTGCGCGAACTTTTTCGAGCAGCGGCCCTGCACATCGCTCGAGAGCAAGAAAGCGAAACCATATTTCGGAAGGAACTGCGTCGACCCTTCGCGAGTCGGGCCGTCCGGTGCACAATGCTTCGACTGCCCACCGGCGCAGTCGAAGCAGGTCTGCAACTACTATGTGAGCGTCAGTCTTCTCCACCCAGGCTGTACCATGCCGGCATGTACGAGCATCCGACATTCTGCGCGCGCACGACGGCGAAGATTCCTGTCGGAAGCAAAGTCATACCGGGAATGGTATTCGCTTTCAGCTCGGCGCGCACGTCTTCGACTTTTGCGCCGGATGCTTTTGCGAGCATGTATGCCCATCCCATCGCTGCGTTGTTGCAGCCGAGGAAAATGACGCCTTTTTCGTAGAGAGTCTGGAGTGACTGATTCGGCCCGACCATTCCATGTTTGTCGTCTTTCGAGAGATGCAGGAATGGATTTCTCTTTGCCGGCTCGCCCGTTGTCGGATCTTTCATTTTGAGATCGACGCCAGCGTTGTACTTCTCCCAGATGAAATCGTTGAAAGCCATCGGGATTGCGCGGTGGCGAATGACAACGACCAGTCCAAGATCCTTCTCGCTCGTGCCGACCACGTCCTTGTAATTCGAGATGACTGCATCGGCCTGATGCAGTGCGAGTGCGCTGTTGACCTGCGGCGCATCGAATACGGTTCTAAGCTTCTTGCCTTCGAGCTTGCTGGTCCAGCTGTCGTCCCACTGCCCCTTTTCGCCCTGGGGAATTCTCAGCGATTCACCGGCAAACATCGGTGGACCGTATGCAAAGCCTGCGAGTGCGGCTGCACCTCCGGCGAGCTGGCCGAGGAATTCTCTTCGTTGCGATGGCTTGTTGGACACGGGTGCTCTCCGGAGGATAAGTGGTCGGCCTGTAATATCGGGCGTTTTTCGAGGCGGAGAACAAGTTTGGTGCGAATTTGCAGAAAGCTTACTCGGACGTCGGTTCTGCTGCCATGGAATACTTACGGGAACGGATTAACCG
>DASUXX010000244.1:0-6933 GCA_036377755.1 Gemmatimonadaceae bacterium | reverse complement strand
ATCTCGCACGTGAACGGAAATCAAAGATGCGTCCGTTCGCGGGATGGTGGTCGCTGTTTCGTCCGCTCTTCCTGCTGCGGTTCAAGCTCAAGCACTGAGTCATGCTTACGCGCCGACGTGTTTGGCCGACGTAGTACCACGATCAATGCCGGCAGGTAGCAGAATGCAATCATAAGCCGTCCGACAGTGAAAGACGATATCTCCCGGGTAGCCGACTGCATTGCGAGTGGAATCATCACGATGTAGCCGAGCGACGATACCAGAGCCAGCACCTGGTTCTCGCGTTTGGTTCTCGCGACAAGCAATGGCAGCACTCCCGCATACCACGACTGCACCTGCGGAACCAGTGACAGAACAAAGAGGAATCGGCCCTCACGCGTGCGCCATCGGAGCAATGAAAGCAGCAGAAGAAATCCGCCGGCGCGACGAATGGGGCTGACGAATTCCCACTTTCCTGTGATGTTCGCCAGCCAGTATTGCAGCCACGAAGGAAAGATCGCGAAGGAAATGACAGCAAGGAACGCCGTTGCAGAGCCCGCGAAGATCCACGACTTCCATCCCGTTCCCGCGAGAACTGCGATTCCGTCCGAGGGTTTAAGGCTGAGGAATGCTGCCGCTGCCGGAATGAAATAACCGCTCGCAATCAACGCAGACCATTGCCCGGACTTCGCGTTCACGACATACGCAGCGGAAAAAAAGATCCAGACGCGATCGAGATTTGCGCGAAGTGCTCCGTATGCGAGCATGAATGCCGAGGCGAACACGAACAGGAGATCCGCGAGCGACTCAGGGAGAAGGGCGAGCGGCGTAGCGGCGATGACGGTTGTCATCGGATAGTGAAGTTCCCACTCCAACGGAATAGGTCGCCCCGGCCCGATGACGAGATAGGGGTTGCCACCATCGAGGATAGCTCGTGCTGCGTACCACACGAGCGAAAAATCCGAGTGACCAGCCGTGAGCTTGCGCGCGAAGAAAAAGATCGCGCAGCTGTACGCCGCTATAGCGAGAGGAACCCCAACGCGTCGTAAAATCAGCGGCGGCCGCATTGCAAAAAAATAAAGCGGAGTATGCGGCGGGACACGTTGCTGGGAATCACCCGCATCTGCGAAATTCCTTCATGACAGATTCACACACTCGCGCCGCAGTCATTCTCGCCCGCGGACTCGGCAAGCGAATGAGAGCTAACGACACCGGCGCAGCTCTCGCTGCCGATCAGATGAAAGCTGCTGACGCCGGCATGAAAGGCATGATTCCTATCGGGCGTCCTTTCCTCGATTATCTCGTCAGCGCGCTCGCAGATGCGGGAGTGGAGCGAATCTGTCTTGTCATTGGTCCGGAGCATCAGGCTGTTGTCGATCACTACACGCGCGCTTCGCGTCCATCACGCGTGAGCATCTCGTTTGCGATTCAGGAAAAACCGCTCGGCACTGCGGATGCATCGCTCGCTGCAGAAAAATTCTGTGGCAACGACTCGTTCATCGTCATCAACTCCGACAACTATTATCCGGTGCCGGCGCTTGCTGAACTCGCACATACAACGCCTCCTGCGATTGCCGGATTCACGAGGCGAGCGCTCATCGAAGAAGGGAATGTTCCGCCGGACAGGGTGACACGGTTCGGCGCACTCACAATCGACGATGAGGGTTATCTGGTGCGAATTGTTCCGCGACATGGAGATCCAGTCGCTACAGACAACCGTGATGTATATGCAAGTATGAACTGCTGGCTGTTCGATTCACGAATCTTCGATGCGTGCAGAAGAGTGACCATGTCACCGCGCAACGAGCTCGAGCTCCCGCGTGCGGTGCAGCTTGCGATCGACGAGATGAACGTGCGCGTCAGAGTCGTGAAACTCGACGTTGCTGTTCTCGACATGTCGAGCAGGGGCGACATCGCGAGTGTCGAGGAAAAATTGAAGAGTGTAAACGTGCGTCTTTAGTGTAACGAAAACTGTTACACCGAAATCTTTTGACAAAAATTCACGGCACGCATAGCGTCGTTGGCAACTGGTGAGTGGGCTAACGCCTCTCCGTGAATCCAGCGCCAGCCAATCGTATCCTTACGTAGGGCACCCCGGTCGCGAGGCCGGTCCGCAAAGCCAATGGGTCTTTCTGAGCCTCGGGAAAGGATCTCAGTGAAGACAGCCAGGTTGTCGTAAAGGGTCGCCGGAACCGCCGGCAACACTTTATGTCTCGAAGGAGTTGGCACAATGAACGCGAAGTATCTTCTCTCCGCCGCGGCGGTTCTTCTCGCCGCATGCAGTGACGTCACTGCACCCACTGACAATCTCTCGGTTTCCTACGGCAAGCGCACCACGACGCCACCGCCCGCTCCAACGGGTACTGTTGAAGGTTTCGAGAGTGGTATCGCGAGCCTCAGCGCTTACAGCCTGAACATGCTTACGAACTCCCCCGGCACGTCGAAGATGCTTCCGACGTCGTTCCTTGGCCGCCTGCTCAACGAAGAGCTCGCGATCTCGGTGCCTGAGGGAAAAACCAGTGTCACGATTTCGTTCGATCTCTACATCATCGGTACCTGGGATGGAGCAGGGTACCAGGGATTCGGCGGAGACTGGTGGCAGATCGAAGTCAGCAAGAGCGGTGGTGCGAAAGAGAATGTGTTCCATACATCGTTCTCTAATCAGTCCACCAAACCACAGCACTTCCCGAAGCAGGTAACAGATGGAACCAGCCCTGCCGACAAGGGAGCATATGCAACGAATCTCCTTGGGTATCCCAAGGGAGCTGGCAAGTTCGACGTGGGTGACGCGATCTATAAGCTCACCTATACAGTTTCAAACCCCGGCGGCGGCCCGGTCGTGTTCTATCTCCACTCGACTACACCGCTGCAGGACCTGAATGACGAGAGCTGGGGAATCGACAACGTTTCGATCGGCGGCAACTAACGCCTGAGGAAACCCGGTAGCGCCTGGCGTTTGTCGTAAGCGGGGAACCGGCGACAAACGTCAGGCGTTGTTTCATTCGCTCAGGCCATCGACTGCCTGTCGAGCATTGCAGCAAGCATCATGTAAGGCATGGCGCCTGACTGGCGCTGCACTTCTTTTCCGCCTGAAAAGACGATCGTTGTAGGAATGCCTCGAATGTTGAAGGGCCGGGTTGCGTTGGGCGCGAGATCGGTGTTGAGCTTCGCGACTATTGCTTTGCCCGAATAATTCGCAGCGAGCTGATCCACCGCGGGGGCCATCATCTTACATGGCCCGCACCAGTCAGCATAGAAGTCTACGATCACCGGCACTTCGCTCTCCGCGATCGTGCGTGTGAATGTCTCGTCATCCAGATGCAGCGGGCGGTCGAGAAGCATCGGCTTCCCACATTTCCCGCATTTCGGGCGGTCGGCCGCGCGCGACACGTCGATCCTGTTCCAGCTCTGGCAGAACTGACATCTCAAGGTGGCCTTTGTCCCCGTTGATTCGGCCGTCTCCATACGAATCATCTCCGTAGCAAAATCGTCATAAACGTGTGAGTCAAAATATGCGCCGCTCGAGCGGCCGCGACCTGTGACTCCGCTCGACGGGAGTTCGTCATTGTGATGAATCGGACCGCTGTGGTTCCGCACGAACGCGGATCGCAGTGCCCGCTTATGACGTGACTCCAATCACCTGATTAATGCGGCTGAAAAGCGGACGCGCTGTTCTGAAGAGAGGTAGACGGGTACGACTCCGATCTGGCTTCTCCATGCTCGAGATGCTGATCGTAATGATCATCATGGGAATACTGGTAAATATCGCGGTCTCCAGGATGGCGACCGTGATTCGTCACGAGCGCGTCAACAGGGCAGCGCAGGTCCTTGTTCAGGATCTCCAGAATGGATTTGCAATGGCCGGAAGACAGCGCGCGCCTGTACGGCTGACTTTCACGCCAAGTACCAAGACTTACGTATTCAAGGATCGCGCGTCCAGTACGGTTCTGCAGACCCGCGTCATGTCGGAAGGGGCTGATTACTCGCTGACTTCCATGTCGTCGACAGCGAGTGTAGTGGACATCCTCCCGAACGGAATTGGCTCCACTGCGTTCACCGTGACGCTCGCCAATGGTGACTACTCCCGGCAGATATTCGCGTCGACTGCGGGCTTCATCCGTATCACTCCAACTCAGTAAACGGAGACCCGCTCATGCATTTTTCGCGCAGGCGTACAAACGAGAAAAAACACAGTAAGAGCGGTTTCATTCTCATGGAAGTCATAGTTGCAATGACTCTCCTCGCTCTCATCATGACGCCACTTGCCGCAATGGTTTTCAAGATCACAACGCGCTCGCATCGCTCCATCGGCAACACGTATCGCAACGCGGTGGTGATGAAGGAAGTGAACTATCTCGAGGCGGTGAACTACGACAGCCTTGCGGCGGGTACAACGACGACGACGGTGTCGGATCACGTGTATCCGTACACCAAGACGGTCACCGTGGCGCAGTACTACGTAAAATGGCAGCTCAAGGGCAAGTCCGTTCAGCTCGTCATCACGCCCGCCAACACGCTCTATAAGCCTGATACCGTGAAGTTCGTGCGCACGAGCGCCAATACACTCAAAGCGCTGGTGGACGACAACCAATGAGAAATGCATTCAGGACGGCCCGAAAGGGATTGAGCATGTCCGAGCTGCTCATCGGTATGGTGATTCTTGCAATTGTGGGCATGGCCCTCACGTCGACACTGCGATCGCAGGCGCGGTATTTCGACCACCAGAAAACCGGCGCACTCGCCCGCGCCATATCCCGTGGGCCGATCAACAGAGTGGTCTCAGATCTTCGAATGGTCGAGGCGAGAGGCGGGATAATCAGCGCCACCTCGACAAAGATCGAAGTCAGGGTCCCCTATGCAATGGGAGTGGTTTGCGGCCCAAGTAACAACTCCACGCACATCAGTCTTTTGCCCGTCGATTCTGCCATGTACTCTGCACCGGGTTACTCAGGGTACGCGTGGCGTGGCGGCGATGGCACGTACCGGTATAAGGAAGACAACCAGACGAAAGACGTTGGAACTCTTTCGGTCTGTAATGCTGCACAGATTGGCACACTTACATCATCGGGAGCAAAGGTAATCAGAATCACGCCTACGCTGCCGGATACGGCGAGCTATGGCACGCCCGTGTTTCTATACCGGAAGATTCGCTACGAATTCAAGGCGTCCGGCCTTGTGCCGGGCGCGACAGGACTGTGGCGCACCCGCATGGAAAACGGGCAGGGTGAGGAGTTGTCCGCTCCGTATGACCCGTCAGCAAAATTTCGATTCTTCGTCGGCGCGAGCACCGTCGCTCAGGATGCTGCACCAGCTGACCTCAGCACTATTCGAGGGATCGAGCTCAACATGACAGGTATGAGCGAGCGCGCGCCCCGGGGTGGAGTAGCTCCGCAAAAGGCTCCATTCATCACGGCCGTCTTTTTCAAGAACCGACTCGACTGAAATCAAGGAGCTTGAAATGAAGTTTTCATTTAAGCGCGAAGGATTTGCATTGCCGACAGCGATTCTCGTCGTCGGTATTCTTTCGATATCCATCGCCGCCAGCTTCACGCTCGTGAATTCAGAGCGCCGAGGTGTCGACGATCAGAAGGCGCAGGTGAGTGCATTCGTTCTCGCTGAGCAGGGACTCCAGACATTCTTCATCAAGCGTGACTCCCTCGGCTTCAACTCCACGCCGCCTGGGCTCAAGGAAGGGCCCGTTCGTATTTACCTGAAAGGCGGATACGCCGACGTTCAGCTCGATCGAATCCGGCCGCCGGTTGGCTCACTCGCCGGACTGTATGTAGTGCGATCGAAGGGTACGCAGACGCAGGGTGCAATTGGAGGAACGCCTGCAGGGGTTCGTACAGTTGCTCAGTATGCCGCATGGGAGCCTGCAAACATGGACGTGCTTGCAGGATGGACTGCAATCACCGGCATCAAGAAGAACGGTAACTCGGGGCAATTCCTTGGCGTCGATGCATGCGGTGACTCGGCCGCGATTGCAGGTGTTGCCGTGCCACTCGTTCCCGGTTTCAATCAGCCCACCACGACGGACAGTCTCGAGTATCTCGCCGAGACGATCAACGAGGCTGCAAAACAAGTCGAGGTGGACTGGGCGGGAATTCTCGCCGGCACCGCGCTGCAGCCCCAGTATGTGGTGCCGCCGGATGCCATTCCGTCGTTCGCAGACACGACGTTCTATCCGGTGATCTTCATGAACTCGACAGGAACGGTCGGAAGCTCGCAGCTGAACGGCGGGCGGGGACTGCTGATCGTGAAAGGAAATCTCGACACAGGCTCCGGCGCGACGTTCAACTGGAAAGGCATAGTTCTCGTGGGCGGCGATCTGACAGGTAACGGTAACAACTATATACAAGGCGCCATCATCAGCGCCCTGAACGCAAAACTCGGACAAACTGTACCGATCAATACGGTGAACGGAACCAAGCAGTATCAATACAACTCCTGTGAGGTGGCGAAAGCGCTGATGGGTATTGGCACTCTCGTACCTTTGCCGAACACGTGGGTTGATAACTGGGTCGAATACTGACTCGAGAGGGCACAGAGGGCGACGCCCGCGCGCGCTGTCCGCGCGTCGGGCTTGCCTGGCGAGAGATAGCAGAGACACAGAGAAATGAACAAAGGGCGCGCCGTTCGGCGCGCCCTTTGTCATTTGCCGGCATACGCTGGGGATGACTCAGTGCCTCTGTGGGCTCTGCGTATTGATGAACCTTCGCACGCCATCTACGAGGCGGATGACGTTGAAGTTTATCAGGAGCCCAAGCGGGTGCTCTGCGAGCTTCATGTAGGTGATTACCTGCGCTTCATGTAGCGGGAGGATTGTCTGAACCGCTTTGATCTCGACTACCACCTCATTCTCGATCAGGTAATCCGGAACGAAAGTCTTGTTGAGCAGCTTTCCTTCGAATGGCACTCGTAATCTCGGTTGCCGTCGTACGCCAAAGCCACGCT
>DASUXX010000243.1:0-3159 GCA_036377755.1 Gemmatimonadaceae bacterium | reverse complement strand
GGGCAATAATGAAGAATTCGAACATTGATACAACGCGCGCGGCATATTCGAGTAAGAGCGCACTGTAATAGCGCGCCGGGCTGGCGCGATGGAACTCGATCAGCTGGCGATCAACTTCTACAAGCGCAGCTCTCCTCGGCTCCAGCATCAGCGCAAATCGCTTCAGCAATGGGATTCGCGTAGCGATATCGAAGAGACGCTCGATCACTCCCTCGCGATGTACTGCGAGAAGCAGCGATCCAATCACGAGGAGCGCCACGGCCATTGTGACAAGGAGCGGTGTGGCAATCGTTCCCGGCGGAAGCAGAACGAACGCGAGAATCACTCCGGTCAGGAAGAAGAGGATGTGAGCCTGCATGTGCACGAGCCGATAATTCAGCACCGATGCGGCACCGTTGCGCGGTCCCATCCACTGCGAGGCTGCAACGATTTTGAACGGCTCGCCGCCGATGCTCGCGAACGGGGTCAGATAATTGATCGAAAATGCAGCGACATTGATCACCCACGCGCGCACAAACCCCAGGCGTGGCGGCTCGATCATCGTCAGGCGCCAGGCCATCGTATTCAGCGTGTATACGAACCCATAGACCGCGACGATTCCCGGCACCGCCCATCCGGCCTGCCGTACGTCGGCGAGGAGCTGTGCGGGCCCGGCGCGCTCTATGAGAACCGAGAGCGCAATCGCGCCCGCAGCGAAGAAAATCAGCTGTGACCGCCGGCTTACGGCCCGCCGCTCTACCGATTCGACCATGCGGATACTATAATCGCCCGTCCCCATTTGCGATCACGATGAACAAAGCTTTCGGTCTCTCTATCGCTCTCGTGTCGAGCGCCGCACTCGGCTGCGCCTCGACTCCAACGACTACCACCAACGCTCCCGCTCCTGCAGCGGCGCCGTCTGCAACGAGCATCGCGGCTAAAACGGCAGGTCTCGAGAAGAAAGACGGATTCATTCCGATCTATCTCGACAACAAGACGGGAAAGATTCTACTCGAGATTCCGCGCGATTCGATGCGCGCGCTGATGTTCGTGAGCCTCGCAACGGGATTGGGATCGAATCCGATCGGACTCGATCGCGGTGCCGGCTACGACAATTATCTCGCGCGCTTCGATCGCAACGGCGAGCGGGTTCTCGTTGTATTCGAGAACTGGAACTATCGAAGCTCCGCAACGAACAATCCCGCGCATGTAAGAACAATCGCGGAATCATTCCCGCCGAGCACGCCGGGATCATTGCCGGTTGTAGCGCAGGAAGGGTCGCGCACTCTCGTCGACGCTACCGATTTCTTTCTTCGGGACTGGAACGATGTGACCGGAACCCTTAGTCAGCAGAATGAGGGAAGCTACTCGGTGGCGAAGGACCGATCGAGTGTCTATCGACCGTACACAAAAGCATTTCCCGAAAACAGCGAGATCGACGTCGCTCTGACGTTTGCGACAACTGGCAAACCGGGCGGAACTGTGTCGTCGATTGTGCCTGAAGGCAGGTCGTTCACCCTGCGCCAGCACATTTCGCTGCTTCAGCTTCCTGATGGTGGATACAAGCCGCGTGTGCTCGATCCGCGCGCAGGATTCTTTGGAATCACCTTCAAGGATTACGCGCAGCCGATTCAGAATCCGCTCGAGGTTCGCTGGATAGCGCGGCACCGTCTCGAGCGTGTGAATCCGAGCGACCCCAGCAGTCCGATCAAGAATCCGATCGTGTATTACATCGATCGCGGAATTCCTGAGCCGGTAAGATCTGCAACGCGAGAAGGAGTGAGCTGGTGGATCGAGGCATTCGATCGCGCGGGACTCAAGGGTGCATTCAAAGTCGAGGATCTTCCTGAAGGCATCGATCCGATGGATGCACGCTACAACGTCGTGCAATGGGAGAATCGTAATGAGCGTGGCTGGTCGATTGGCGGATCACTCGGCGATCCTCGCACCGGAGAAATTCTCAAGGCCCAGGCGCGTCTCGACAGTCACCGCGCGCGAACCGATTACAACCTCTACGCAGGATTGATGGGCGCAGATGCCGCCGCTGCTGACACTGCGTTCGTTCTTGCACGCGTGCGGCAGGTGAGCTCGCACGAGGTTGGACACACGCTTGGTCTAGCGCACAATTACATCGCATCGACATACGAGCGCGGATCAGTGATGGATTATCCGCCGCCCCGTGTGCGTCTCAAGAATGGCAAGATCGACATTTCATCTGCATATGCTTCGGGCCCAGGGGCTTACGATGTGTTCGCGATTCACTGGGGATACGGAATTTTTCCACCGGGCACGGAGCAGGATTCACTCGCTGCGATCATTCGCGATGGCTTGAGCAGAGGTTACCTGTTCCTCTCTGACGCTGATGCACGGCCGGAGTATGCGTCAGACCCGCGGACGAATCTCTGGGACGATGCGGGTACTGCCCTGGAGTTCCTGAATCACGAGATGGACGTTCGGCGGGTTGCAATGCAGAACTTTGGTCTGCGCAACATTCGTGTCGGCGATCCGGTTGCGCTTCTTCAGGAGCGATTCGTTCCCGTTTATTTCATGCATCGCTTTGCGATTAACTCGCTCTCGAGGACAATCGGCGGCATGGAATACAGCAATGCCGTTCGCGGCGACAATCAGGTTGCGACGCGTCCAATTCCTGGCGACCGGCAGCGGCAGGCGCTCGATGCGCTCATTGCTGCAATGGCACCGTCAGAGCTCGCAATTCCTGACACCATCATCAGCCTGCTCGGTCCACGGCCATTCTCTTACGGGCCTTATGTAGAGTTGTTTGGGTCGCGCACGCGGCCGGCGTTTGACGAGCTCGGTGCCGCGCGCACTCTGGCCCAGATGATTGCAGATGCAGTTCTTCAGCGTGAGCGTACTGCGCGTCTGGTTCAGTTTGCAAATCGAGGAGAGTCACCGCTCACGTTAAGCGAGACAATCGATCGTCTCACACGCAACTGGGGCTCGGCATCTTCGAACGAGTCACGCAAGACGAGTGCGCTTCGTCGTGTTGCTCAGCGCGCAGTTGCTGACCGGCTGCTGCTTCTCGCAGCGGACAAGGATGCCGCTCCTGAGGTTCGCTCTCTCGTGGAGCTCAAGATGGCCGAGCTGCGCGGGCGTGCCCGGTCATTGTCGTCTCGCGGTGCGGAAATGGAGCGTGCTCACTGGGCTGCGATTGCCGCTGAT
>DASUXX010000242.1:0-4983 GCA_036377755.1 Gemmatimonadaceae bacterium | reverse complement strand
AGAGCAGTGTCATCGTGTACACTTTCTCGTTCACCACGCTCTGGTTCCACACGGTGAACGCTGTCGCACCGATGAGTGTCGCAAGCGCAGCGCCGGTCAGCCGCTGCCAGCTCCTTGGAAGCCAGCCGGAGAGAATTCTTTCGGTTACGAGGAACCAGAATCCTGCTGAGACAGCACTTGCAACTGCAGCCATCGTGTTGATGCGCTGCGCATAGCCACCGGGGAGCGGAAGCTCGCCGAACACGTGCGCGACGAGCATGAAGAATGGATTGCCGGGCGGGTGCGGAAGTCCAAGAACTTTCGACGCCGCCATGTATTCGCCCGTGTCCCACATCCACGCAGAGGGTGAAAGCGTGATGTAGTAGAGGATGAACACGAGAAGCGCCGCAATCGCGGCTGCTTTGTACGAGGGCTCGTATCCGGCGCCAGAATCCGTGTGACCTGAAGGGGTCGATGCTCGTGCCTTTGCCGTTCCCGCTCTTGCTGTCGCTGCTGTCATTGACTGTTCGTAGAGGTTCGTGCCGGCAGGTCCGCCGTGCGCTTCATGCGCAGCAGCTCTTCTGGCGGTCCGCCGATATCGGTGCTCATTGTTTCCACTTTGCCATCCATGTCGAGCGCGAACGTCACGAGATTCGTTCCGTCACGATGATCGCGCCAGACAACCTTGAAAGTATCGTAATGCCAGTGCTCCATGTCGCCTGTCATTTTCGGAGCGAGATCGAGCACCAGGTGATCCCCCTCCATTCGCACGTTCACTGTTCCATACAGGCTGTCAGCGTAGATGCCGGTATACCGGTCGAGCGCGAGCGATGGTTTCGTCCCCTTCACCCGCTTTGCTTCTGCTTCGCGCCTGTCCTTCGCATCGATCGAATCGAACGATGCTTTCTCGACGAGAGAAATGCGACTCCAGTCACGAGCCGGTGCGCCGAGAAACATGTCGAACACCTTGTACATGATGGATTCGCGAAGCGCGTTTCCATCGAGATTAGTCAGCACGACCACCCCCGCGCGTTCCTCGGGCAGGAGCCCGACCATAGCATTCATTCCGGCAAGATTGCCTGCATGCGAGAGCATCTCGCGTCCGCGGTAGTCCATCACATTCCACCCGAACGCATAGCTGCGCACATGGGTGAATGGATTGAATGCGCGATAGGTCGAATCGATGCGCATCACCGTCTGCGGCATGTGCGTCTCGGTGAAGCTCCGCTTGCTCACGAGTCTCTTGCCGCCAACGCGCCCGCTGTCGAGCTGAAAGCGGAGCCACCTGGTCATGTCGGTGATGTTCGAGTTGATTGCTCCCGCAGATGCTGCCGCGTCGATATTGGTGAAAGGAACAACCTGCACTTTGCCGTCGACTTCGCTGTGTGGTGACGCAACGTTGGGAAGAGAGGGAAGGAGCGTTACGCTTGTGTTCGTTTCAGTCATTCCAAGCGGAATGAAGATCCGTTCGCGAACCAGAGTGTCCCACGATTTTCCAGTTGCTGCAGCCGCTGCTTCGCCTGCTGCGAGATACATGAGATTGCTGTATCCATAGCGGGTGCGAAGCTGCCATGACGGCTTGAGGAATCTCAATCTGCGAAGGAGCTCCGCGCGATCGTACTTCCATCCGGCGGTCCAGAGAAGATCTGCACGTGCGAGACCGCTCCGATGAGTCAGAGCGTCACGAACCGTGAGCTCACGCGTTAGAAAATCATCGCCGAACTTGATCGTCGGCAGGTAAGTCGTGAGCGTCGCATCCCACCGGATTTTTCCGTCGTCGACGAGCATCGCCATGAGCATGCCCGTGAACGCCTTGGTATCAGACGCAATTGCAAAGATCGTGTGCTCGTCGATTTTCTCAGGCCGGCCGAGCGTTCTTACGCCGAACCCGCGCAGAAAAACGATTGAGTCATTCTTGACGATTCCGACGGCAACGCCCGGAATCTTCCAGTCGCGCATTGCGGACTCGATATAGGTGTCGAGTCCTGCAAGCGGATCAGTCTTCTGGGCATGCGCCGATGACGCGGTCGCGGCGAGCGCCGTAAGAAGGGCTGCAAGTGTTCTTCTCATGAGGGGACAAATCTATGAAGGGAATACTGCGCATGCTCATGTTTTGAGGCAGCGAGAGGCTTCTCGCGACACACATTAGCTTTCCTCCGCCTATGGATTTCACTGGAATACCTGCTCAGCTCTCGAATAGCCCCCTGATCGCGACAGGAGTGCTGTTCATTGCGGGAGTATTCACGAGTCTGACGCCGTGCATCTACCCGATGATCCCCATCACGGCGGCAATCGTCGGAGGCCAATCGGTCGGAGAAGCCAAACCGCCGCGTTCCCGCGTCGTATTCCTCACATTCGCCTACATTGCCGGTCTCGCGATCGTCTACGCCGGGCTCGGCGTCATTGCCGGCATGACCGGCACGCTCTTCGGGACGATCAGCACCAATCCATGGCTCTATTTCCTGATGGCGAACGTGCTGATGCTCGCCGCACTCTCGATGCTCGATGTGATACCCGTGCGACTCCCCGCGTCACTCGTCCAGCGAGCATCGACCGCTGGCACGGCAGGGCGGGCATCGGGCGCATTCATTATGGGTGCGGTCTCGGGATTGGTCGCAGCACCGTGCGGAGCTCCGGTCATGGCGGCCGTGCTCACATGGGTGACCACAACTCAGCGCGCATTACTTGGATTCGTCTACCTGTTGAGCTTTTCCCTGGGGATGTGCGCGCTTCTTGTACTGGTGGGACTCTTCAGCGGAACGCTCACCCGCCTCCCTCGCGCCGGAAGCTGGATGGTATGGGTGAAGAGAATATTCGCCCTGATCATGATCGGAGTTGCGGAGTATTACCTTGTGAAAATGGGCCAGCTTCTATTCTGATCAGGGTGTATTGAATGCGATTCACAACGCTTCTCGCAGCATCTGTTATTGCAATCACTGCCTCGACCGCCAGCGGCCAGGAGTCAGGCATAGCAGTCGGCGCGCAGGCACCAGGCGCCAAAGTCCAGACACTTGCTGGAAAGCCCATCGATATGGGCAGCTACGTCGGTAAGGGCCCGATGCTCATCGAATTCTGGGCATTCTGGTGCCCGAACTGCCGCGAGCTCGAGCCTTCTCTGGTTGCACTTCATAAGAAGTACGGCACCCGCGTCCGCTTTCTCTCAGTGGCAGTCAGCGTGAACGAAACCCTCGACCGCGTAAAGACTTACACGGCAAAGAAGGGCTACAAGCACGAGACGGTCTACGACGGCTACGGCGAGGCGACCGAAGCCTATGATGTCCCCGCTACATCATACGTGGTGGTCCTGGATAAGAGCGGGAAGGTTGTCTATACAGGACTTGGCGGTAAACAGCAGCTGGAGCCGGCAATACTCAAAGCGCTCCAGTAACGGCGGGTTCAGGGTTCAGGGTCTTTTAGGTCATGAGGTACTGGGTCATGAGGTTGATGGTCCGGGGTCGACCCACGACCAGCAACCTCACGACCCGTTACCTCATGACCTAAAAAACCCATTACCCTCAACCCGAGCAGTGAAACTTCCCATGCGATTCAAACCGTATGGCTTCTGACGCCGTCAAAAAGGCAAATGATGCCCCACGTGGGAGGATCCATGATCAGCGTACGCCTCGCTGCAGCCGCTCTATTTATCGTCGCCGCCTCATTCATTCCGCGACGTGTTCACGCGTATGAGACTTATACGTCCCCCCGGAATGCCGAGGTCGGCTCCGCCGGCGCCAAATCGGTTCGGATCGATGCGGCTGCCGGCAGCCTGAGAATCGAAGGCCGATCGGGAATCGACCAGGTCCGCATCCGCGGGACTGCAAAGGCCAGCCGCAAGGGCGACCTGGACGACATCAAGCTCATCGCCGAGCGTCACGGCGACCAGGTCTATATCAAGGCCGACATGCCGGATGACGATCGCCGCGGCTGGCGCGGCGACTGGTACGAGCGATCACTGGATCTCATCATCGAAGTACCGGTATCACTCAGGCTCGATGTCGATGACGGCAGCGGCGAAGCAGAGTTTATCAATACCGGCTCGATCGACTTCGAGGACGGTTCAGGCGAGATCACCATTCGCGGCATCAAGGGGGACGTTGAAGTGAGCGATGGCTCCGGCGGCATCACCATCGAAGGCGTCACCGGCAATGTGCGTGTGAGTGACGGGTCAGGTGAAATCCGCGCTCGTAACATCTCCGGTGATTTCGTCATCGATGAAGACGGCTCCGGCAACATCGATGTGTCTGAAGTCGGCGGCGAGATGCGCGTAGAGAATGACGGCTCCGGCAACATTGACGTCGATCGAATCTCAGGGGATTTTGTGGTGGAGCGTGATGGAAGCGGCAGCATTCGCTACGACACAGTGAAGGGCAGGGTCAGAATCCCCGAGCGATACCGCAGGGGCTGACACGCCTCAACCCCCGAGGGGTAGATGGCAGTAACGATCCCAATTGCACCCGACTCGACTCGAGAGGCCGAACGCGCCCGCGAGACGAGCCGGGTTCTTGTTGAAGAGTGGCCGATCTACGCCGTCCTTCTTGCGTCCACGTCGATTGTCATCGGACTCATCTGGGACATCTCATGGCATCGCACGATCGGTCGTGACACGTTCTGGTCACCACCGCATGTCATCGAGCAGATCGGCGCGGCACTCGCCGGGCTCGCATGCGGATACGTCGCGCTCCGTACAACCTTCGCCGGCTCACCTGCAGACAGATCGAAATCAGTAAGGTTCTGGAATTTCTTCCAGGCTCCGCTGGGCGCGTGGGTTTGCATCTGGGGCACGATCATGATGATCACATCCGCCCCGTTCGACAACTGGTGGCACAATGCGTACGGGCTCGATGTGAAGATCATCAGCCCGCCGCACCTCGTGCTTGCATCCGGCATGATCGGCATCGAGCTCGGCGCAATGCTCATGGCGCTCGGTGCACAGAACCGTGCGCAGGACGAAGCGACAAGAAACCGCCTTGGAGCTGTGTTTCTTCTCGCAGGTGCAGTGATCAT
>DASUXX010000241.1:0-15144 GCA_036377755.1 Gemmatimonadaceae bacterium | reverse complement strand
TGGCATAAGCTGCCAGCCTCTCTACAAGGAAAGAGGCCTGACGCTTATGCCAGTTTTGCCAATGGGAACTAAAAAATCACTACAGTCCCATCATCGAGAAGCGGCCGATGCCGCAGCCTTTTCGGGGATAAAAGTCTTCACCACCATGAACACGAACAGCGCCAGTAGAATTCCCTGAGCAATCAGCGTCTCGGCCGACGGGAAAATGCCGAGTGACGGCACGCTGGGCGCGCCTTTCAATACCGTGATGCCGATGACGTTGCCCTCCTGCAGCTCACGGATTCCCTTGCCGATGAAGACGAATGCCATGTAGTACAGGAGCACACTCGTCACGGTGAAGAATGGGCGCATCGGGATCTTTACACCGAATCGATAGAACAGCGTGAAGATCACAGCAAGTACAGCAAAGCCTGCCACGATTCCCAGAATGAGCGGCATCGCGACATTCGATTCGTTGAACAGAGCCTGATAAAACAGGGCGGTTTCTGCACCCTCGCGAAACACCGCAAGGAATGCGACAAGAGTCAGCGCTTTACCGCCGCCATGGTCGAGTGCGGTAGAGACCTTCTCGCGAATGAACTTCTGCCACTTCGCTGCTTCGACTTTCGATATGAGCCAGTAGCTCACTGAGAACAGGACCGCGACTGCAACGAGCATCGTTGCGCCTTCGATGACCTCGCGGCTCGTCGGCAGGTGCTTGAGAACAGTCATCATCACGAACGCCATCACAGCGCTCGCAAGCACACCAACCGAGATTCCCATCCAGATGGACTTCAATCTGTCGCGGTTGCCTGTCTTTATAAGGAACGCGACGATGGCGCCGATTACGAGAATTGCCTCGAATCCTTCCCGAAGGATGATGAGAAATGACTGAAAGAACGCACCGATCCCGCTTCCCGTCGGCCGCGTAAGCTCCACAACCCTTGGCAGGTCGAGCGCGATCGCGTCCCGCGCACGCTGTGCGACTGTGATATCACTCCCGCGAAGCGCGCCTTTAAAATCAGCGAAGTGGCGCTCCATCGAAGCGACGAGACCGGGCTGACGTGCACGCGCCGGCGTCTCCAGGGGCTCAAATGCGATGTACGCATCGAATGCGCGATCACCTGCTTCTGCCGACCTACCACGTCGCGCGAAATCCAGTGCGCTGTCGAGCAGAGCGAGCACCGACGTTGCGGCCAGCGCTCCTGGTGCAGCAGTCGCATCGGGAGCTGCGGGAAGTTCCATCTTTGTCCCGCGCATGCTGTAGATGTAATTCACGATGTTCCAGCGATCCTGCGGTGACATCGTCGAGCTGAATCCAACCATCGGCGTTCCGCGAACACCGACCGAAATCACGTTATACGCGAGGGTCGGACTGAGATCGGGCGTCTTTTCGATTGACCCGATCGCGGGAACCGGCAGAGGAGACGATGAGGCAGCGGGACCGTCTCCCAATCCCTTGTCACCGTGACACGAAACGCAGTTCTGCGAATAGAGCTGGTGACCTGTCGCAGTATCGAGCGGAGCTTTTGGGAGGTCCAGGGCGCCAGCGGTGCCGAGTGCGCCGTTGAACCGTGCGTGAATGAGTTTGATGTCGGCCGGCTTGATTCGATTCTTGACCGAGATGATCAGGGTGTCGAGCAGCGCCTGAGTCTGATCGGCGTTGTATCCCTTCAATCGGGTCGCTACGACCTTGGCATCCTCGAGGAATCCTGTGGTTTCCTCGTACTCATCCTTCGAGATCAGCTTTCCATTGGAGTCCACAGCCTTGCCATACTCTTCGATGGCAACGCTTACGATGCTCGAAAGCCGTTTGGCGGAATTCTCCTGTGATGCAGCAGGCCTGACGAATCCCACCGCCAGAACGAGCGCGGCGAGGCCGGCCTTAATCCCTGAATTCATTGCCGAGTAAATCTATCCGGATTGCGGGCGGTGGCAATTGGGATGAGCGTCCAAGTTGTTGCGGCTAAGGGATTTCAGCTGTTAGTCGCAGCTTCGGAGAGTGCTGCTTTTTCGCCTGTGCGGGCCTCGAACCGGACGACGAAATCCGTCAGCCTGTCGGCGCTGAACATCGTCCTGTCGATCTCGAGCGCTGCAATCCCCTGCTCGATCGATTCGGGGGAGCCTTCGACCTCGACGAGGTCGTCCATCCGTGGGTATCGCTCGAATCGGATCGTCGCCTTTCCGAGCTTGTACTGCCAGATGTGGCGGTCGATCTCCAGGATCACCGCGTATCCAAGGTTCTCCAATATCTGCGCGAGTGCGTCGGGATCGGCGAGCCTGGTCGATAATTCTTCCCTGACCTTGTAGCCCCGGTCGTACTGCGTTGGACCCTTCCAGTCGAGGTACCCGTGGCGATCGCGGTCCGTTTCATAGACGCGGAGCCGCAGCACATGGTCGATGAGAACCAGGCGGCCGGACGGATCACCGTATCGCCTGTCGAGAAGGCGTCCGTCGAACTCGAGGTGCGCTCCTGCTTTTTCGATGAGAGCGCGGCGGCGTTCGACATCATTGACAACCGCCTTGAGCTCGACCTCACGCATTCATGATGCGCTCCATCACCGCGTCGGTATCGGCGAGTGTCTCGAACACCGCGTACGCGCCATGTGACGCCAGCTCTTCGACACCATATCGACCGGTCGCGACACCGATCGCCTTTGCACCAATCGATTCACCGCAGCGAATGTCCGCCGGTGTATCGCCGATTACGACGAGCCTGTCGCCTGCGATGTCGCGTCCTAGAATTTCACGCGCGCGGCGCTGAGCAATTCCCGGAAGCTCCGGCCGATGCTCATGATCTGATCCGAATGCATTCACCTTGAAGCGATCGATGTCGATTCCCGCTGCCCCAAGCTTTGCGCGCGCGCCGGGCTCGATGTTCCCGGTGAGCAATCCCATGATCACTGTCGGTTGCTGCTCGAGACGATCGAAAAGCTCGAGAACTCCGGGATAGATATGAACCTGCCGCTCGCCCGATGAAAACTCGTGATGCAGGCGTGACACGTACGCGTCGAGCAGCGTGCCCATCTGCTCGTCGATCTCTTCATCGGAACGCCCTTCGAGGCGCATCGATTCGCGAACGATCTGCCTGTCCGTCTTGCCATCGTAACGATAATCGGGAGATCCGGGCGATCCGAAGATTCCGGTAAGAGCGTGCTCCATCGCGATGCGGCCAACGCCGCCGCTCCGGAGGATTGTGCCATCTATGTCAAAAAGGACGAGTCTCACGATCGTGTCATAAAAAGTCCGGTGAGGATTGTGGCGGTGCCAATACCCTGCCACACCGTTGGAATCTCTCGTAGAAAGATCCATGCAACGAGGATCGCAATCACGGGCTGCAGATTGGAATAAACCGCCGTTCTCGTGGGGCCCAGCACGCGAAGGCCGCGATACCAGAACAGGTATGCGAGTCCCATTGAAATGACACTCGCATAGAAGACCGCACCCCACGCAGCAAACCCGAACTGCGACCACGGTGCGCGGATCAGCGACGGCATCGCGACGAGCAATGGGATAGTTCCGCCAACCATCGTGAATGCTGACAGCTGAATTGGATCGAGACGGCGCGCATATGACTGGAGCATCACCGTGAATGCAGTCCAGCACAGCGTACCGAAGAAAACGAGCATGGTTCCGAGGAATGTCGGAGTGCCGTTGTTCGCTCGTGCGCTGCCAAGGACAACGATCGCAACACCAACAAGTGAAAGCGCAATTCCTGCGAGAACTTTTCTGTTAACGCGATCGACGCCGCGAACCCTGCTTGTGATTGCGATGAGTGCAGGCGTAGCAGCGACAACCAGCGCTGCATTTCCCACGCGGGTTCTGGAAATTCCCTCGACGAAAAAGATCTGGTAGATCCCGTTGCCGAGCATGCCGAGCGCGATGAGTGAGAAAATGTCGCGGCGGGAAGGCAGCTTCTCCTTGCGTGAATACGCGAGAATCAGGAGCACTCCCGCGGCGAGCATTACACGCAACCCGGTGAACGCAAGCGGTTCCATCAGCTCGGTTGCGTACTTCACAACGGTGAAGTTCACGCCCCAGATGAGAGCCATCAGAAAGAGCAACGCGTCGGTCTTGCCGAATCCGGCGAATGTCTGGCTCTCTGGCATCGGCCGTAAAGCTAGCCACTCAGTGCTCTGCCTTCTACTTTCCCGCGATGCACATTTCGTTTGCTGTTTTCGCCGATGGCGCCAACCTCTCCCAGGAGGGAAAGCTCAACGTACTCGGCGTATTCGATGCGCTCGCGGTTGGCGGCTTCCCCGCTGTTCATCCGCGGACTCATTTCGTGGTTCGACTGAAAGGAACGATGGATGATGCGGGTGCTCACCGGCTGAGCTTCTCATGGGTCAATCCTGAGGATGAGATCATGTGGTCATCCGATGGCGAGCTGAACGTCGCACCCGGTCCTAATCCCGCTTTCGAGATGGACCTCCCGATCATCGCAGTAATCGACCTGCCTTTGAATCAGCCAGGACTATATACGATGCAGGTCGCTCTCGATGGAGAGCTCGTGAATCAGGTCCGCCTTCACGTTTCGTCGACGGCGCAAGTAGTAATGCCGCCCGCGGCGAAGATCTTCTCGTAGAAGCACACCGAAACTGCAAAACCAGGGATAGGCACGGGCACGCACGGACCAGCACGGGCACTCACGGACAAAACACTAAGCAAAGAGAGGGACCAAACAAAACAAACACAAAGAATTGAGTATCGGTCATCGCATGGGCGATTGGCTCTCCATTTCGTCCCGTGAGTGTCCGTGAGTGACCGCGCCTACCCTGGTTTTTTGTACTCTCGGTGTGCATCTGTCTGATCGATGGGCACCGGTGGTAGTTCCCCCCGGGTTTTGTTTTTACGTCGTTTGTCCTAAGACAACATCCGTCGGGCGAACCGAAAATTGCCTACTAGAGTCCGCACATAGTCGTCAGGCTGATCCAGCGACTCGATACAATGTCCTCCGCGCCCGACCGCGAGATGAACCAAGCGCCGCGGCGCGATGGCCATCGCAACATGAGTGATGTGACCATCCGCGCGATCCGAAAAGAACAAGAGATCCGCGGGACGTAACGCATCGAGTCCGCCCTCGACGAGAACTCCCTGCGTCGCCTGCTGCCACGCATCGCGCAAAAGCTTTACACCGTGCAGCGCATAAACCGTCTGCACCATGCCTGAACAATCGGCGCCCCATGGAGTGATTCCACCCCACTGATAGTAGGTGCCTTGATAAAGGCCCGTCGCTGATGCCACGATCGAATCAGGGGTCTGCGGAAAAACTTCACGACGCTTGGCGAGGTCGAGCGAGCGTCCACTCAATGCTTTTCCTCGGCCGAGGAGTGCGCCAAGTGGAAGGTCGATCGTCGAGCCCCGCGAATCACGCATGCTGCCGCCCATCGACATCTCGCCTGGATTATCCCAGCCCCATTCTCCCCCTTCTGCAGATTCAGTGTAGCCTTCGTGCACAAATCCTTCGTAGGAATCCGCGCCCCTCACTCTCTGCCACTTGCCTTCGACCCCGAGCACCTCTGCGCAATGCCCAAAGAGGATCTGCGTCTCCTGCGTTGCAGCAGCTCGCGGTTCACGAAGAACCGGAGCTATCGGAGTGCGCGCCCGGATATATCGAGGGCTCAATGTTCCGGCCAGTCCATCAAGGGGATTTCACGCGCGGGGGTCGGCGGAGTCGGCGACGCTGGCTTTCCTTCTTCACACGGTCTGCACTTCATCACTCCGCGGAAGCTGCACATCACGCAGATGAACGTGCCGCACTCAGTGCACGGATATCCTTCCGAGGCGCGCTCTTCATGACCGCACGATCTGCACACCATCATGTCCTTCTCGCGGAGCTCGGCCATCAGAATCTCCAGGTCCTGAAGAAATCGACGCCCAGCTGACGCGGGGTCTGCTGCTGTGTTTGCGGCGCATTGCGCGCGCACGTGACATCACTCGAGCCAGGCTCGATACCAGCCTGCGCAGTGTAAATCGGATTGAACCGATACTCGAGCTTGAGACCGAAGTTGTCCTTGAAGTTGTTCGCGTTCACAAAACAGAGTCCTGTGCTCAATCCAAGGAACCACTGGTTGCCGATCTGCTTGCCCACGATTGCCCGTGAATTCAGCAGACTATAAAGATACGGATCATTCTGCCGTCCGAGCTGAGATTCGTTGACCCGGCCCGTCTGGATCTCGACGATGTCGACAAGATTGCGCGGAATTGCGCTCGTGAGAAGCGAGCTTCCATACCTCAGCGCGAAGGACGCGAGCTGAGTTCTGTACAGGCCCTGCGAGTTGTCGAGAGCAATTGCAGGCTCACCTGTGATCAGGTAGCTGAGCAGGTCGGACTGCGACAGCGGAATGTTGTCAGGATTGTCGAGTGCCAGCGTCGGCCGCGCGAGAGTTCCGCCGATGTTCACACGGACCCTGATGTCGCGAAGGTTGGAGCTCCGCTGGTTCGGCTGCCGGATCGTGTGAATCGCGCGGATGTCGAGACTTGGATTGAGGTCGGGAGTTCCAAAGAACCTGAGACTTCCGCTCTCTACGTCGAACGTCGGCTGCACAAAGGGATCGACGAGATTCAGGCGGTATGTTCCACGAACGGCCTGCAGCGTACCCTCGAGCGCGAGTTGCGACCGCTCGCCGCTTTGCGGGCTGCGGCCCAGCGTGACGTTGAGGGAACCGCCAAGCTTCACGTTTGCTTCCGATGAACGCAGCCATACGGCATCGCCGATGTTCACCGCGACATTCTCCAGCGTCAGATTCTGTGCGAACTCACTCGGCGTCTCGGGCAGGAGCTTGCGATCGCGGGCGAGTAATGTATCGACGATTCCAGCGAATTCCGGGTCACTCAGGTCGACGATCTGCTTCGTGAGAAGCTCGGGGATGTAGATCGTCCCGCGGTCCACCCTGATCGCGCCGCTTACCGTCGCAGCTTTGTATGGGCCGGTAAGTGTAAGGTCGCGATCAGTAGAGATGTCGAGCGATGCGAGCCCCGGCTTCTCGATGATGTGGAAATTCCTGAACTGCGTTCGAAGATTGAAAACAGGATTCGTGTATTGCTGGAGACTGACAAATCCCTGCACTGCCATGGTTCCGCGACGATCACGATTTGTCTCAGCGGACATTCTCTGCACGAATACAGTGTCGCGCTCCAGAAGCACGTCGGCGTTCAAGCGGTCGAGTGTGAGACCGAGATTCGTGAAGGTTGCCGACGCCTGCTTGAGTCGGAACTGCCCGTCGATCACAGGCTGCTTGACCGTTCCGCGAACATCCACGTTTGCGACAAGCTCACCATGAGCCTTCTGGAATCCGGGGACGAATGCCTCGAACACTCCAATGTCGACGCTGTCAGTGCGAAGATTCCCGCGCACCGAATCGCCAGTGAGTCTCACATCGCGAATCGCGAGGCGCGCAGTGCTTGAATGTCGCAGGAGGAGTGAGTCGAGCGATCCGCCACCGGGGATCAACATCGCATGCGCAGGAGCTTCGAGCTTGTAGCTGCTGCCGCTCGAGACAGTGACGGTGCCACTGTCGAGTGAAACGAAGGTCGTGTCACCTGATCTGCTTGCTGCGCCGCCGACAGTCGATACGACCCCGCCCTCACTCGTGAGATGCGCGTTGAACAGTGCGCTCGTCGCCGAGGTGACGTCGGCAGTTGCGTTGAGCGCGGTGAATCCGAATGCGCCAACGCGAATTGTGTCGGCATTGAACGCGATCTGTCCCGCTGGTTTATCCGGCAGCCCCGCGAGATTGAATTTGCCGGACAGTCTCTCGACACTCTTTCCCTGAACAAAGAGCTGCCTGCCGCTCATGGTTCCGTCCAGCGAGAGAAGATCCTTCGTTCCCTTGAGCTCACCAGTGACGCGCACGGACCCCTCGAGTGAGTCGGCGACGATGCTGGTGTTGCGTCCGATGTAACGCTTTACATCAGCGAGCGAGTCGATAGAGACATTGAATGCGAGACGACCCTCAGCCCCGGGAATCAGCCCAACGCTTCCAGATGCGTTCGCGTGCGCGACATCGCTTGCGACAATCAGCGTATCGATGATCGCGGTGCCGCTGTTCAATCGCACGCTCGCACGTGACGATGCGATCTTCAAACGATCGATCGTGCCGCTCATCGATCCGCCGAGCGTGCCCGTGCCAACAACGAGAGAGTCGCCGGCAAAGTCGATGAAATAATTCCCGGCAAGCAGAGTCTTTGGCGCTTTTGGATTCTCGAGAAGTGTTCTAAGGTCGAGATTCGCAACTGTGCCTGCACCATGCGCACCATACGTTGGAAGATTGCTGTCAACTCTGCCCTTGTAGCTGATCGTACCTCCGGCCCCGGTCAAAGAAAGATCGACACCGAGATCCACCGGCTGACCCGTGATCTTCACCGGACCCGTGTAATTGCCACGCAACGGAATGTCGGGATACGAATTCGCGAGCGTCGTCATGTTGAGCGGCGCGCCCTGAAGATCGAGATCATACGACATGAAATCGTCGTGCGTAGTTATCCGCCCGTTCCCTGTGATTCTCGATATCGGAAGGTTGGCGTCGTGATGAACGAGATCAGCGTTGGAGAAACGCACGTCGAGCCACAGCGAATCCAGACGCGTAGTTCCCGATACAGTTCCCTTCAGTGCGAGAAATGCCGGACTCAACGCCTGCATTGTGCGAAGATCGAGTGTCTCGACATTCACATCGAATCCGTGAAACACGGTGAACGCAGGGGCGAAGATGTCGAGCGTGCCGCGCGCAGTCAGCCGCGTAACTGCGCCGGGTACATTCGCATCGTTGAACGTGAACTTCGTGTCGTCGATTCTGAACCGGTTTACGGGACCACCAGGTCCGCGAACGTTGCCGGTGAGCTGACCATTCCATGGAAGTGGAAAGGGTTTTCCATTGAACACGCGAATCAGCCTGAAATCGATCGGCGATGCACGCAGGTTCACATCATTCACCGCGAGAACGGGCCCGCCGACAGCGAACGTCATGTTGCCCAGCAACCGTGAGAATGTCGTCGACACATCCATGTTGCTGATTGCGTAATTGACTATCCGCGGGTTTTTGAAATTGTTGATCTTGAGATTGAGCTTTCCTCTTCCCGCTGTCGGCAGTGTCGGATACACCCACGCGATGTCACTCATCGCGACGTCGGTTCCTGTGATGTTGATGTCGTAGCGCGTTGGAATACCGCCACCCCACACGATCTTGCCTGAGGAAACCTTGCCTTTCGAAGACGGCAGATCGAACCCTGGTGAATAGAGCCAGATGGAATCGCCAACGTGGCGCACATCGATTGCAGCACGCCTTACATCGAGTGGAGGGTCCTGTGATTCCAACGATGCTCTCGTCACCCTGAAGAATCGTCCTACGCTGTCTGGATCAGCGATGCGCGCATAGCCAAGACTCGCGTTGATGCTTCGGAACCGGTATATGTGGCGGAATCCTTCATCGGTTCTCACGAATTCCTGTCGCCACTGGTTTCCCGGTGTCTCCCGTGTGAGAGATCCGAGCTGTTTGCGAATGACGCTGTCACGCTGATGCGCGGTAAGATTCTCCGATGGCTTCCATCGCAGGCCGAGCATGACGTTCGCGTCGTGAACATCGGCTGAGTCGATGACGATGTAATCGCCGAACTTGAGCTGCGGCCCGCGCGGTTTTTTCTGGCCAGACGGAAAGATGTGCTGGTAGTTCCACTTTCCGTCGGAGCGCTCCATCAAACGCACCTTGAGACGCTGAACGTCGACATGGCTGAGAAGAATTCGCCGATCGAAGAGATCGCGCATGTCGTACTTCACGCGTACGGGACCGGACGCGAGGAACAATGAATCCTTCTCGTCGCGGATCTCCACAGAATCGATTGTCACTCCGCGGAACAGTCCACCAGTGATGCGACCGACGTAGAACTTTCCTTTAGTCTTTCCAGAGATCCACGACTGTACGTAACGGCGCACCTGGTTCTGCCCGTAGTCAGTCTGCGTAACTGACACGAGAAGTCCCGCGACGATGATGATTACCATCATCAACGCGAGCGCACTCCAGAGAACGATCCTGCTGCGCCGCGACATTTCTAGAACGCCTGCCCGATTGCGAGGCTGAACGTGAGACGGCTCGTAAACGAGGTCGCACTGCGCGGCCTGAACGCCGAGGGGCAGCGTCCTTCATTCTGCCGCAATCCATCATCGGCAAGATGAACGGCGAGTGTGTTGCCGGGCGTAACGCAGGGAAGTGACCCTGCAGGCGTTCCAATCTCATCGAGCGGCGAGCCGCTCGGCACCTCGTAGTAAAGTGGACCCGACGGACGACGATATGGATTGTATCCAACGACCAGTCGAACAGGGCCGACAGGTGAGAACGCTGTCACTTGAAATCCTGGAGTAACCTTGATCGAAAAATTCTGAAAGCTCCCTGCCCTTCCGCGGTTCCATACGTCGCCGGCATCCGTAAAGAGCGTCCACTGCAGGAACTCGGGAAGAAACGGACTCGGCATCCTCAACTCGAGATTGCCGACGATCATCGAGTTTCCGCCTACAGGAACTGCGCGTCGAAACGCGGGAACGCTGGTGCCTTCATTCGCTGGTGGTGCCCAGAACACGCTGTCGGCAAGACCCGACTCCGATGGAGTTACCAGCTCATATGCTTCAGCGATATAAATCGCCGAGCCAAGCTCATTTTGCGGAAATCCACGGACAGTGGTTGGTCCACCAGCATAGAGACGTTCCTGCGGTGGAATGAATCCGGTGGTCGTGCCGAAGCTGCGGCCGAACACGGCTCCGCCTCTTACGCGAAACGCTATTACCGAGCCGCCGGGAAGTCCCCAGTAGTGCGCACGCTCGGCGATGAGCTTGTTGAACTGAAGCGCTGTATCGGAGCCGATGTAGGGCGATGCATGACGCGCTTCGATTCGCCATTGATAACCGCGAGTTGGCGAGAGGAAGTTGTTGGTTCGATCATGCGATACGACACCGCTGATGACAGCAAGACGCTGATTCTGCTGAAGTTTCGCGCGATCTTCGCGCGCACATACGTTGAAGACTGCGCAGAATAATGCGGGTTGAGCTTCAGTTCTTCCGATGTCGAGCGAATACGCGAACGTCACCGGATACGTGCGGAACTTTCTCCATTCCACTGACGCAATCGCACCGATGGTCGTGGTTCTGAGGTACGCGTTGTATTCGGATGTGCGCTCGCTGAAAACTGTGAGCGACGGGAAGAAATTCGAGCGCGAGTAGACTGGCTGTCGAAGCGTTGCGCCGAGGTAATAGTTGAGATTTCTACTGAATGGATCGCGTCGTGCCTGTGGACAGAGAGCATCGAGGCCCGAGAGCGGCTCACCACGACCGATTTTCGAGAGCCGAGTCGTAAGATCCAGCCGCCGTGCGCGATTCAGGAAGTTGTAATTCGAGAGCTCGCCGGTAACACGAAAGCAGTCGAGAGTTCCGTAACCTGCGCCAAGCCGTGCCGAGTGTGTCGTGTTTTCGGCGAGCAGCGCTTTGATGTCGACGATCGAATCGCTTGGAGACGTCGCTGTGTCTGGAACGATCGACACATGCTGGTACGCCTCGGTGCGATAAAGATTTCGCTGCGCGTCGAGCAATTCATCTTCACGATACACGCGGCCTGCATTCAAACCCACAATTCGCCGGACGATCTTGTCCGGCACCTGCTGGTTCTTTCCCTGAAATGGAACCACTTCCACATCGACTTTGCCGATGCGCGTGAAGGGACCTGGTTCGACGCTGATCGTATCGAACGCAACCCGCAGGCTGTCGTTTATGTCGAAAGTGTTGTTCACCTCCGCGCGCGGATAGCCGTTGTTTCGAAGCCGGCGCGCAAGTGAATCGCGAGCGGCTTCGAGAAAGACGCGGTCGAAGCGCTGCCCGGCGCGAATCGGCAGCCTGCTGGTAATCGCAGACCGGTTCGCAACAGAATCCAGTCCCTCTATTACGAGCGACTTAAGCATCGTCGGCAATCCTTCACGTATCTGAAAATTCACTTCAACTCCGCCACCGCTCGCGCGCACAACTGTATCTACCGTCGCATCTGGATACCCCCTGCGGCGGTAAAAGATTACGAGGCGCGCTCGATCTTTCGGCAGCTCGTTGCGATCGAGACAGCGGCGCGCAGTGAGCGGGAGGTGCAGCACCCTTCGCGAGAATGGTGATGCAGTAGTGACGATGATCTTCGAGAGATCAGCGTCAGTGAATGCAGTGTTTCCGGTAAACGAAAGCTTTCGAACCTCGAGATCGCCCGCGTCGCAATTCACTTCCTGTGCAGAAGCGGTCGATGCGATGATGATCGTGCAAAGGACGCTGCCGGTTATTCGAGCGGCAAGCGCCAGCCAGCGGTGCATCAGCTTTCGCGTTTTCGATCCCATGGTCCGGCTGGCCCACTCGTCTTGTCTGGAAGCGGCGGCTCGCGGACCACTGCAGGCGAGGGAACCAGTGGTGTGCGCTGGATTAAGAGTTGCACGAGATAAAACACGCCAAGGCCGGCGGCAATGCCGGCTCCGATGGCGGGCAGGAGATCGGTGGCCCCAAGACGGCGCCTATAATAGTAGTCATCACTCATTGTTTGACGCCTTCTGGAGGGCCCGATAAGTTCTCGCGTCCCGCCCCACAATGTCAACGGTAACGTCATGCGCATCTCGCGGATCATCGTCGTAACTCTTTTGGCCGCAATGGCCTGCAAAGGCAGCGAGTCGTCAACATCGCGTCACACGCTGATCGACTCGCGCGACACCTATGACCCACGATCACTCGATCCGGCACTGTCGACAGATGTCCCGACAGGGCGAGCCGTCGGATACGTTTTCGATGGACTCGTCAGGTTCACGCCGGACGCCCAGGTTGTGCCGGGCCTTGCTCGAGCCTGGGAAGTTTCCCCGGATGGCAAAACCTACACATTCCACCTTAGAAGCGGCGTAAAGTTCCACGACGGCCGTGCGTTCACGGCAAAGAACGTCGTCAACAGCTTCAGGCGCGTGCTCGATCCAAAATCGAAAGGCGGCCGGGGCTGGCCGCTCTATCCGATCGAAGGCGCTAAGGACTACGCCGAGGGCAAGGGAAATGGCCAGATGGCGCTTGCCGCGCCCGATGACAGCACCGTCGTGATCCGGCTCACCGAGCCGCTCGCGATTTTCCCGAAGCTTCTTGCAATGCCGGTCGCGGCAATCGTTCCCGATTCGGTTCCCGATAATTTCGGCGAGCACCCGATTGGGACAGGCCCGTGGAAGTTCGTCGAGTGGAAACACGACGACTATCTCAAGTTTGCCGCGAACCCCGAATATTTCGACGGCCGGCCAAAAGCGGATTCACTGATGGCGCGCATCATTCCCGAGCCCAGTACCGCGGTCGCGGAATTCGAGAGCGGCAATGTCGATGTGCTGTACGTTCCCGAGGGCGAGACGCGAAACTGGGAGCAGACCGATGAGAAGAAAGCGATGCTGATGTCTGCGCCGGCGCTGCGCGTGTTCTACATCGCGATCAATACGACTCGCGGGCCGCTCGCCGATGTCAGAGTTCGTCAGGCGCTCAACTATGCGATCGATGCGAGGGGAATTCTCGACGCAATCGTTAGCGGACGAGGCAATCTCGCAGCAGGAGTTATCCCGCCTTCCCTTCCCGGTGGGGATTCCACGCGAAAGGGATATGGACAGGATCTCGCGAAAGCAAAGCAGCTTCTTGCCCAGGCCGGATTCCCGAACGGAATCGATGTCGAGCTGTGGTCATCTCAAACCCCTCCATTCCCGAGAATCGCGCAGACAGTCCAGTCATATCTCAAGGCTGCAAACGTGAGAGTGACACTGGTTCAGCGCGACGCATCCTCGATGCGTGAAGCGGCGCGTGCTGGCAAAACCGACATGGCTCTTAAAGACTGGTTCGCGGATTATCCCGACGCTGAGAACTTTTTGTACCCACTCTTGCATACTGCAAACAAGGGAGTTGGCGGGAACGTCTCGTTCTACTCAAATCCGCAGTTCGACAAGCTCGTAAACGACGCGCGACGCGAGCAGGATGAGGCGAGACGCGCCGCACTTTATAAGCAGGCCGACGAGCTGGAGTATCAGGATGCGCCGATGATTTATCTCTTCTTCTACAAGGAGCTGTACGCGGTGCAGCCGTGGATCCAGAACTTCAAGGTTCCAACCATCTTCACCGGTCAGCGGTGGACTGATGTCGGCATTCAGTTCCAGCGGTAAGTGATCGCGTTCATCATCCGCCGGTTGATGCTATCCATCCCGACTCTGATCGGGGTGATGGTCGTCGTATTTCTATTGTTATACGTCGCGCCCGGCGATCCGGTGCAGGATATGGTCGGCGAGCGCGCCGATGCCGAGACCATCGCGCGCTTGCGAAAGGAGCTCCACCTCGACGAGTCGCTGCCGAAGCAATTCGCGCTCTATGCCGGAGGCGTTCTCAAAGGAGACCTCGGCAACTCGTACATCACGCAGCGACCGATTATCCGCGACATCAAGGAGCGATTTCCGAAAACGCTGTTGCTTGCCGGATCGGCAATGCTGCTCGCATCGATCCTCGGGATAACGATCGGAGTTCTATCAGCGCGAAATCCCGGGGGATGGTTCGATCGATTCGGACTCGGTCTCGCGTATCTCGGGATTTCCTTCCCGGTTTACTGGGTTGGATTGATTCTGATTCTGATTTTCGCGGTGACATTGCGATGGCTTCCACCATCAGGATATGGCGGTCTCAAGTATCTGATACTACCCGCTCTCGCACTTGGATCTCGATCGATCGCATTCCTTGCCAGAGTTACGCGATCGTCGATGCTGGAAGTTCTTGGCGGAGATTTTGTTCGAACTGCTCGCGCGAAAGGATTACGCGAGAGGGTCGTCATTGCGCGACATGCTTTACGCAATGCACTGATCCCGATCATCACGGTTCTCGGCCTCGATTTTGGTTATTACCTCACGGGTTCGATTCTTACCGAGACGATTTTTTCATGGCCGGGAATCGGGCGTTATGTCGTGAACGCAATTGCGAGGCGGGATCTTCCTGCGATCAACGGGACGGTTCTGTTCCTCTCTATTGTTTTCGTTCTCGTGAACCTGATAACGGATCTTGCGTATGCTAAGGCAGATCCGAGAGTTGCGTATTCGTAACGGTAGATGGAATAAGTTTTTTCCTCGGATTTAGCGGATGAGCCGGATTAAACGGATACTGCGGGCAGA
>DASUXX010000240.1:0-2623 GCA_036377755.1 Gemmatimonadaceae bacterium | reverse complement strand
TTTTCGCGATCCCCATGCAGTCGAGTCCAGGCTCGCGCGTGATTCATTCCCGCCTGCACTCAGAGCGGGAATCGAAGACCTGCGCGACGCACTCGACAAGGCGGCAAGCACGCTTGCACACAGGGAAGGTGCAGAGCTCGTCTCGCCGGGCGTGCTCGATGGTCTCAAACGCAATGTGAACCACAGGATCGAGCGACTCGAGCGAAGGATCGCGGCAAGCGTGAAGCGAAAGGGAAACTCCGCTCTGCACGACGCTGCAGTCGCACGCGGTTTTCTGTTTCCATTCGGATCCCCGCAGGAGCGCGCGCTCAATCTCATCCCGCTCGTCGCACGCAACGGCCCTGTGCTGCTCGATGCAGTCATGGACGAGACCGCAAAGCACGCTGAACGCATTGCATGAGCGCTGACCGCTCTCGAAGTGGTGCATTCCTCGTCGGCGCGGGAATTCTACTAAGCCGGCTCTCAGGTCTCGTCCGGCAGAAAATCTTTGCGCACTACTTCAGCACTTCGCCGGCTGCGGATGCGTTCAACGCTGCGTTCCGGATTCCGAACTTCCTTCAGAATCTTTTTGGCGAAGGAGTTCTGTCGGCTTCTTTCATCCCGCAGTATGCGGGACTGCTTGCGCAAAAGAAAAATGAAGATGCTGATCGTCTGGCGGGCGCGATCTTCAGCGCGCTCGCACTTGTAGCATCGATAGTCGTCCTCGCAGGCATTCTCCTCGCACCCCTTCTCGTCGGACTCATTGCTCCCGGTTTCACCGGAGACAAGCGTGACCTGACAATCACCCTCACGCAGATCCTGTTTCCCGGCGCAGCGCTGCTTGTTCTATCGGCGTGGTGTCTGGGAATATTGAACAGCCACCTGCGATTCTTTGTCAGCTACACGGCTGGCGTTGCGTGGAATGCGGCGATGATCGCTGCGCTGCTGATTTTCGGGCCTCACAACGCGCCAGCGAATCTCGCTGTGATAATCGCCTGGGCATCCGTTGCGGGAAGCTTACTTCAGTTCGCAGTGCAGCTGCCGCTCGTATTGAAGCTGGCACACGGCCTCCACATCAATCTCGATTTCAAGACCGACCATGCGCGTGGAGTGTTCCGAAATTTCGTCCCGGTTTTCATCGGGCGCGGAGTAGTCCAGATCAGCGCATACATCGATGCGTTCATCGCCAGCTGGCTTCCCGACGGCTCGGTCGCGACTATCGCTTACGCGCAGGTTTTGTATACGCTGCCGGTAAGTCTTTTTGGAATGGCCGTCACCGCCGCGGAACTTCCAGTGATGTCGAGTGCAGTGGGAACGGCGGAAGAAATAGCGGCCTATCTCCAGGAGCGCCTCGTACACGGGCTCCATCGCATCGCCTACTTCATCATCCCGTCGGCGATAGCGTTCATGGCACTCGGCGATGCCATCTGCGCGATTCTATTCGAGTCCGGACGGTTCACCAGAGCAGATACTATCTGGGTCTGGCAGGTGCTCGCAGGCTCGACGGTTGGTCTTCTTGCATCGACATGGGGACGGCTTTACTCATCGGCGTTCTATGCGCTTCGGGATACGAGAACTCCGCTGAATTTTGCATTGATCCGCGTTGTTCTCACGACGCTGCTCGGGTATTTCGCGGCACTCGTTCTTCCGAAGATGCTGGGCCTCGACCCAAAGCTTGGCGTTGTCGGATTGACGGCGACCGCGGGCATAGCAGGCTGGATCGAGTTCTTCCTCCTTCGCCGCGCAATGACAAAGCGAATCGGGCCAGCCGGCGTATCATCCTCGCACACACTCAAGCTGTGGATTGCCGCAATCGTTGCAGCGGCAATCGCGTGGGGAATCAAGCTGGGAATCGGAACGGTGCACCGGTTCTGGCTGGCCGTCGTCACGGTTATCGTGTACGGGTTGGCTTACCTGATCATCACATCGCTGATGGACATCAAGGAAGCCACACAGCTTACCTCGAAGATTACGCGACGAATCGCGCGCTGAGATGGAGCGGAGATGGGACCTCCGCGGGGTATAATTACAGTATGAGCAGTATTCCCGAGATTGTTGCATCGAAGCTTCCACATCTGCCGGATGGTCCCGGTGTTTACCTGTGGAAGAGCGGCGACGGAAAAATCCTCTACGTAGGAAAGGCAAAGAAGCTGAGGTCACGCGTGCGGAGCTATTTCGCGCAGGATCACAGCGGGAGCCCGCGCACGCGCCATCTCGTGAACCAGATCCGCGACCTCGAGACGATCGTTGTCCCGTCGGAAGCTCACGCGCTCATTCTCGAAGCGAACCTGATCAAGGAATACCGGCCGCGATTCAACATCGCGCTCCGCGACGACAAGTCGTATCCGTACATCAAGGTGACGGTGCAGGAAGCTTTCCCGCGAGTGTACGTGACCCGGCAGCTCCAGAACGATGGCGCGCGATACTTCGGTCCCTATACCGACGTAGGTGCAATGCGACGCGCTCTGAATGTCGTGAAGCACATCTTCACCGTGAGATCGTGCAACTACGACATGCCTCGCGAGATGCCGGAGCGGCCTTGTCTCGACTATGCAATCAAGCGGTGCAAGGCTCCCTGTATTCTTGCGCAAAGCCAGCAGGATTACCGGTCAATGATCGATGAGGTGCTGCTGTTCCTCGACGG
>DASUXX010000239.1:0-2304 GCA_036377755.1 Gemmatimonadaceae bacterium | reverse complement strand
GCGGCGGAGTGTCCTGAGACCTTATAGTCAACGGGTCCTTAATCCTCATACAAGTCCAGAGCATCCTTTATCCTCATAAGAGTCCTCGGATCCTCAGTCGGATCAGTCTGAGTCATACAGGAAAAGGAAAAAGCGACACCTATGGGGGTGTCGCTTTTTCGAGAGGCGAAGATCAGACTGCGTCGGAAAGCGAAGTGAAGTTAAAGTCCTTCGCGCGGATGCTCGGCATTACCTGTCCGGCTGCAGTCGGCTCAGCGCGACCGATCTCTTCGATTTTGTTGAGCATGAACAGCGGGCTCTCGTTCCAGCGGAAATTCTTGAGGCTCTTGGTGATCTTGCCGTTCTCGATGAGGAACGTGCCGTCACGAGTGAGACCCGTCAGCATCACAGTGCGGTTGTCGAGCCCGCGAATGTAGAAGAAATGCGTCACGAGAATTCCGCGCTGCGTCCCTGCGATGAGCTCATCGAGTGACTTGGTTCCGCCCATCATCTTGAGCCCTCCGGGGAATCCGCCGCCGCCGAATCCACCGCCACCACCGGTGGGCTGCACGTTGTTCTTCTGCGCCCAGGATCTCGTATATGTGAGATTTTTGAGAACGCCGTTCTCGATCCACACGCGACGCTGAATCGGAAGTCCTTCCTGATCGAATGGAGATGCGAGCAGCTCCGCATCTGTCGGATCGGAGTAAATCGTCACTCGCTCGTCGGCGATCTTCTCGCCGATCTTGGTTCCACCGCCCTTCTTCGAGAACGGGCTGCGCCCTTCATCGGCAGCGCGCGCGTTGAATGCGCCGCCGAGCAGTGGAACGAGATCCGCAACTGCCTGCGGCTCGAGCACTACCGTATACATCCCAGGCTCGATCGCGGTGGGATTGCGTGATGCCACTGCTTTCTGCGCCGCGCGCGCTCCAAGTGCAGCTGGATCTATTGCGCTCCAGTTACGCGCACCTGCCGACGCCCATCCCGATCCTGTTCCATCGGGTGTGCGAACCGTTGTCGAAAGATTCGCATCAGTCGCGCGATGGTATGCGAAGAGACCTTTGCTGTTTGCAATCGCGCGGCTTCCCGCGTTTGCCTCGAGAAATCCTGCGACAAACACATCGCCCGCTGCTTTCCCAGTCTGCGCAGCGTTGTCGATCACACGCTTCGCGGCAGTCGCGCGCTGTTCCGCTCCGAGGTTTGCGGTCGCATCGATGAATCCGCGAACGGGCGAATAGTTCTGCGCGCCGAGCTCCGGCATGATCTCCGGATCTTCAGGCGACAGCTTCGCGAGACGCTCGGCGAGATCGACGGTTCGCCGCAGTGCATCATCTTCGAGCACATTCGTCGACGTAGATGCTCGACGCTTTCCAATCGTGCTGATGACGCCAATCTCGACATCATTGCTTTCGCCTGACGTCGTGATCTCTCCGCCGGCGAAGCGCGTGTTGCCGCTCCATCCGCTGTTGATCACCACGCGAGTCTCGTCGGCTTTCGCCATGCCGAGAATCTTCGTTGCGAGAGCCTTTGCCTGGTCGGCGGAGAGAAGATTCTCAGCCGCAGCAGTGGATGAAAAAAGAGAGCGGGGCCTCACGCTGTTCTCCCTGTGTTGACGATGTTGACTTGTTTGAACCGCGCGGGAACGCATCCATGACTTACGGAATTCGACTGTGCCGGCTCACCTTTTCCGTCGCCGAACGATCCACCGAGCCAGTAGCTCTTCTTTCCGCCGATCATGTCCATCGAGTTCCAGAAGTCCGGTGTCCGTGACTGATACGCGACGTCCTTCAGCATTCCAGTGATCTTGCCCTTCTTCACTTCGTAGAAGACCTGGCCGGAGAACTGGAAGTTGTAACGCTGGTGATCGATCGACCACGACCCGCGATTCTTCACGACGATCCCATTGTCAGTCGCTGCAATGATGTCGTCGATGCCAATGTCCTTGTCGCCCGGAAGCAGCGAGACGTTCGGCATACGCTGGAACTGCACGCTCGACCATGAATCAGCGAACGAGCAACCGTGCGATTTCTTCACACCGGTGAGCGGTGCGATCCAGGCAGCCTGCTCACGTGTCGTCTGGTAATCGTTGAAAATTCCTTTCTTGATGATGAGCCACTGATCGGCGGGGACACCTTCATCATCCCACATCGTTCGCGAAAGCGAATCATCCTGCGTACGATCGCCCTGGATGTTCATGAACTCCGGACCGTACTTGAACTTGCCGAGGAATTTCTCGGGCGGCGCAACGAACGATGTACCTGCGTAGTTCGCCTCGTATCCCATTGCGCGATCGAGCTCTGTTGGATGTCCGATCGACTCGTGAAT
>DASUXX010000238.1:0-10801 GCA_036377755.1 Gemmatimonadaceae bacterium | reverse complement strand
AAGGAGCGGTACGGCTGCGCGTACGAGCCAATGGTGAGTCCGGAGGACATTGTCGAGCTTCCGAGTACAGTGGCGCAGGGCGAGCGACATATTCCGCGTGAGGTTCTGGCTCACATCATTCATCAGCGGATCGACGAGATTTTCTCGCTCGTGCATGCGGAAATTCAGCGTGCCGGTTTTGCGAACAGGCTGAGCGGCGGAATCGTCGTAACCGGTGGCGCCGCTGCAATGCAGGGAGTCGCCGAGCTCGCAACTGACGTGTTCGGAACGGGCGTGCGCATCGGTATTCCGGACCGTAATGTTGGCGGCCTGGCCGATTCAGTCGAGGCTCCGCGGTTCTCCACAGTGGTGGGTCTGGCACTGTATGGAGCCAATCGTCTTGCGATCAGCGGAGCATCGGCAGGAGGCCGCCGCAGGGCAATCTCATCGCCGAATGTCGACCGCTTTGCGCAGCGCGTAAAGACCTGGTTACAGGACTTCTTCTAGACTAGCCGGTAACGACAGCAAAGCGTGGCTGTATCGCGCTTTGCATGTATCCACATCAAAAAGTTTCGAGCGCCTTTCACCATGTGGGAAATTGTCCATGGGAGGCCATCGAAAAAAATCTGGCGCGAGGTTGCAATCTGCTATTGGATGCCGCAGGCAGGCGCTTATATATTGGCCGTCCGCTTCACACAACCAAAGTAGCTTCGGAGCACCAGACCTGATGAATTTCGAGTTCGAGGAGAGCGCGTCCCAGAACGCACGAATGAAGGTCGTGGGAGTTGGCGGCGGCGGTGGCAACGCTGTCAACCGAATGATCGAGGAGCGGCTGTCGGGCGTCGAGTTCATCTCGATCAACACTGACGCGCAGGCGCTGCTCAATTCAAAGTCCGACGTAAAAATTCAAATCGGAAAAAAGCTGACTCGCGGACTTGGCGCAGGCGCGCGTCCCGAGATCGGCAAGCAGGCAGTAGAAGAGAACCGCGAGGAAGTCGCGCGCGTTCTCACCAATGCAGATCTCGTATTCGTCACCTGCGGCATGGGTGGCGGAACAGGTACGGGGGCGGCTCCGACCGTCTGCGAGCTGGCACGTGAAGCTGGAGCGCTCACAGTAGGTATCGTCACCCGTCCATTCCTCTTCGAGGGCCGCAAGCGCCTTCGCCAGGCCGAGCTCGGCATCGCCGAGATGCGCAAGTATGTCGACACGATGATCGTCGTGCCGAACGAGCGCCTTCTCGCCGTTGTCGGAAAGGGAATTCCATTCCACGAAGCTCTCAAAAAGGCCGACGAAGTTCTCCTGCACGCTACTCAGGGTATCTCGACGCTGATCACCGTGACTGGTCTGGTGAACGTCGATTTCGCTGACGTGCGCACTGTCATGCAGGAAGGTGGCTCGGCACTCATGGGCACTGGTATCGGCCGCGGCGAGAATCGCGCGACTGATGCTGCGCAGCAGGCGATTGCCTCGCCACTTCTCGACAATGTTTCGGTGTCGGGAGCGACGGGCGTTCTCGTCAACATCACGGGCGGCGATGATCTCACGCTTGGCGATGTTCACCAGATCGTCGAGATCGTGAAGGACGCCGTCGGCGAAGATGCAGAAATCATCTTCGGTACGGTGAATGAGAAAGCGATGCAGGGTGAGTGTCGTGTGACAGTCATCGCGACCGGCTTCGACAAGTCGCCGGCCAACATCGCAGCGAACGCGCAGAAGGATCCGCATCTCGCGAAGCAGGCCCAGCAGACACAGGGCACTGCCTCCGGGACCCCGGTTATCCAGCTGCCAGTTCGTAACAGAGTCGTTACGCCGGTAAGCAATAGAGTTGTGTCGCCGAATGAGCTCGCAAGGCGTGTTACCCCGCTACAGGCCCCATCGTCAAACTCTCAGAGCAGCGATGGCAACGGTCAGGATCTGAGCGACATGGAGATCCCGACGTTTATTCGGAGACAGATGGATTGACGGTTCGCAGTGCACGTGTAATCACGTATTCAGTTGTAGGTCTCTTCTCGATTCTGGCGGTGCGCATGACACCGCCACTTGCTCGTAAACCGGGCAACCTCGTCAACGCAGCGATTCAATCTCCACCATCTGCCGCGCCTGTCTCGTATGCGGTGGCGCCGGTGGTCGTCGTCGCGTCGAACAAGGAGAAGATCGACACCCTGCAGGTCAGCGGTACGATTCAGTCGAGCCTGTTCTCAGCGCTCGCAAAGTCGAGCGACAGCTCGCTGCCCCGCTCAGCACGCGCTGAGCTCGCATTCTCGCTCGCTGACATTTTCGAGTATCGCGTCGACATGAGCAAGGATCTTCAGGTCGGCGACAAGTTCCACATTCTCGTCGAGCGCCTCCAGAAGCCCAACGGCGCAATCATCATCAACAAGATTCTCGGCGCGCGCCTGGCGCTTTCAGGGAATGAGATCGAAGCCATTCGCTTCGAGTCACACGCCGCGAGCGGACAGTACTTCGACGGATCGGGCAAGTCGCTGCGTGCAGCGTTCCTGCGCACTCCTGTCACGTTCAGAAGAATCTCGAGTGTTTTTGGAGGCCGTAAGCATCCGGTGCTCGGCATCTGGAGAAGGCACAAAGGCACCGATTACGCTGCATCGATGGGCACGCCGGTGAGATCGATCGGTGACGGCGTCGTCGTCTTTGCAGGCCGCAAGGGCGGCTACGGCAACGTAATAGACGTTCGCCACCGCAACGGCTTTGTCAGTCGTTATGGGCACCTGCGCAATTTTGCGAAGGGCATTCATCGCGGATCGCACGTTGCTATCGGCAGCACGATTGGAAATGTAGGCATGAGTGGGCTCGCGACCGGCCCGCACCTTCACTTCGAGGTACTTGTGAATGGAGTGCAGCGTGATCCGAAGATTGCTCTACAGATGAAGGGCGGAGATCCCATTCCTTCTTCCGAGAAGGGAGTCTTCCAGGCCATCCGGGAGCGAACGCTGGCGTCTTTTGGACCGAGTCTCGCGAGTAACTGATCTTTTTACTGAAGCGGCATCTGAAGACTTAAACACGGAGTCACGAAAGTACGGAGTTCCACGGAGTGAATGCGAAAGGTCCCTGAAGGGGACCTTTTGATTTTTGTTGGATGTCTTTGATGGTGATCGTATCTGCTAGTTGAGCAGACTGGCGCAATGCCACTCAGCTATCCCGAATTCAAGCCATTAACGTCGGCAATCATCCATGGAGCCATTGAGGTTCACCGTCACCTCGGACCGGGGCTGCTGGAGCACATCTACGAAGAGGCCCTGTACTGGGAACTGGTAGATAAAGGAATGGCCGTGCAACGTCAGTCGCTCAATCCAATTGTCTACAAAAGTCACGTAATACCCGGCGCATACAGGCTGGATATGGTCGTGAACGACACTGTTGTCATTGAGGTGAAGGCAGTCGAGAGAGTCTTACCAGTTCATAGAGCCCAGCTGCTTACGTATCTGAAAATCACCCAGCGCCATGTTGGATTGCTCCTGAATTTCAACACTGAACAGATGCGTCAGGGAATCTTTCGCGTCTCCCTTTAACAAAACTCCGTGGAACCCCGTACCTTCGTGGCTCCGTGTTTAAGTCTTCAGATGCTGCTTCAGTAGAAGATTTAGATTAGAGAATGGCAAGAATTCTAAGAAAGAGCAGTGATGCACCAACCAGGTCGATCTGGCAGAAGATTGTCGACCTCGCAATGCTCGACGTCACCACGTTTGCGCGCGGTGGCGCAATACAGGGCTCGCTCGAGAAGCTCGAAGAAGTCCTCATAGAAGCAGATTTTGGCGTTGCCACGAGCATGCGACTCGTCGAAGAAGTCGAGCGCCAGGCAAAGCGCGGCGACATTCGCACTCAGGATGAGTTTCTCCGCGCACTCGAAGAAGGTGTCGCTCGCTCACTTGGCGCCGACACCGATGACACTTCCATGAAATTCGCGGCGCAGAAACCAACAGTGGTACTCGTCATCGGAGTGAACGGCGCAGGCAAGACGACTTTCATCGGAAAGCTTGCAGCGCTGATGGCAGCGCGCGGAAAGAAAACGCTAGTTGGTGCAGCAGATACGTTTCGCGCCGGCGCAATCGATCAGCTAGAAAGATGGGCGGAGCGCAGTGGCGCCGAGTTTCTGGGTGCGAAGCAGGGAAGTGATCCGGCATCCGTAGCGTTCAATGCTCTCGATGCAGCAGTTACGCGCGGAGTAGACGTCGCAATCATCGATACTGCAGGGCGTCTTCACACCAGCTCAGGCCTTATGGAAGAGCTCAAGAAAATTCATCGCGTGATTTCGCGCAGAATTCCTGGCGCTCCACATGAGACTCTTCTCGTGCTCGATGCAACCATCGGCCAGAACGCCTTGATGCAGGCTCGGACTTTTTCCCAGGCAGTTCCAGTAACCGGCATTGTCATGACCAAGCTCGATGGCACTGCAAAAGGCGGAATCGTTCTCGCTGTTCGCGATGAGCTCAAGGTCCCGGTGAAGTTCATCGGAACGGGTGAGACGATGGCCGACATCGAGCCATTCAATCCTGTTGCTTTCGCTGCTGAGCTCGTCGAGGGATAACGGTTGAGCGCCGTCGGCCCAAGCGGTTCGGCGTCAGGTAAACTCTATCTCGACATGCCCGTCACTTATCTCAAGGGTGTCGGGCCCGCCCGCGCGGAATTCCTGCGGCGACTGGGAATCGTGACCGCGCGCGATCTGCTCTTTCACATTCCGCGTCGCTACGAAGATGCGAGCACGGTAAGCCCGATATCGTCTCTCGAGCCGGGAATGGATGCGACGATCGTCGGACGTGTGGTTTCGAAGGGCATAATTCCAACACGCAAAGGTCTCAGGATCTTTCAGGCAGTCATCCGCGATGACACGGGAATCATCGAAGCATCGTGGCCGGGTCAGCCGTTTCTCGACCGCACGATATCGAAAGAAGACACGCTGCTTCTCACAGGGCCTGTGCGCTTCTTTCACGGCCGCCAGCTTCAACCACGCGAGTACGTAAATCTCGGCAGCGAATCAACCGGCCTCGCCGAAGGGCGCGTTCTCTCAGTCTATCCCGCTACTGAGGGTTTGTCGTTCAAAGTGATTCGCGGAATCGTCGCATCGCATATCGATGCGCTGCTTCCGATGGTAAAGGAATACCTGCCGAAGGATATTCTTCGCGCGACGGGAATGCCGCCGCTGCAGGATGCTCTGAGAATGGTGCATCGGCCGGACTCGATCGCCGAGGCGCTGCGGGGTCGCGACCGCCTTGCATTCGATGAGTTTCTATTCATGCAGCTCCTCATGCGGCGCTCGAATCATCTCGCGCGGTCGCGGCGCGAAGGAATCACCTTTGAAAACCGGCGGGATCTTACGACCCGGCTGCGCGAAGCGCTGCCGTATTCGCTCACGCACTCCCAGGTGAAAGCAATTCGCGAAATCGTCGACGACATGTGCAGCAATCGCAAGATGCACCGCATGCTGCAGGGTGACGTCGGCAGCGGAAAGACAATTGTCGCGCTCTTCGCATCGTTGCTGGCAATGGAGAATGGCTATCAGGCGGCGATAATGGCGCCGACTGAGCTTCTTGCCGAACAGCACTATAGAACTGTGTCGCGCCTGCTGGACCCGCTCGACATCAAGCCGGTTCTCGTGACGGGAAGTCTCAAGCCGAAAGAGCGTGCCGCGATCCAACAGAAGATGAGCCGGAATTCTCCGCTGCTCGTCATCGGCACTCATGCCCTGATTCAGGAGAGCACCGAGTTCGCGAAGCTTGGATTCGTGACGATCGATGAGCAGCACAGGTTTGGCGTAGAGCATCGCGCGTCACTCAGTGCCAAGGGCGAGTCGCCTGATGTATTGCTCATGAGTGCGACTCCAATTCCACGATCGCTTGCCTTGACTCGCTATGGCGATCTCGACGTTTCGACTCTTACCGAGCGTCCGGCAGGAAGGCAGCCGGTTACGACCGTGATGCGTCCGGAGAAAAAAAGGCAGGCCGTGCTCGACTTCGTAAAGCGTGAGACGGAATCGGGGCGGCAGGCATATATCGTCTATCCCGTCATTGAAGAATCAGAGAAGACCGATCTCAAGGCAGCGACGACGATGTTCCAGACCTTATCGGCTGGAATCTTTGCGGATAAGCGGGTTGCTCTGCTTCACGGCCGCATTCCTCCTGCTGAGCGGGACGATACGATGCGCGCGTTTCGCGACGGGCAGATCGACGTCCTCATTGCAACGACAGTCATCGAAGTGGGAATCGATGTTCCGAACGCGACAGTCATGCTGATCGAGCATCCGGAACGATTCGGATTATCCCAGCTGCATCAGCTTCGCGGACGCGTTGGTCGCGGAGCGGAGGCGTCATACTGCATACTGCTCGGCGATGTGAGCCCCGACTCTGGCGAGCGCCTGAGAATCTTCGAAGCGACTGACGATGGATTCGAGATTGCAAAGGCCGACATGGAGATTCGGGGTTACGGAAATCTCTTTGGCGAAGAGCAGAGCGGCGACGAGGGATATCGCATCGCTGATCCCATTCGCGATGAAGTTCTCAATGTCAGGGCGCAGGAGCTTGCAGTGCGGATACTCGAAGCAGATCCAGAGCTGAAGAAAAAAGAGCACTCCGCTATTCGCGAAGTGCTCTCCAAGCGCTATTCACGAGCGCTGCAGCTGTTCAGAGTGGGCTGATCAGCTCTTTGGATTTGCGAGACGCTTCTTGATACGCTCCAGCTCGGCGTTTGCTTTCGAGAGCTGATCTTTCAGCTCGGCGATCTCGGCTTCGCGGTTCACGTAAACTGTATCGCTTTTTGAAGACCGTGACGTTGTAGCTGCGGCTGTGTTCCTCAGTGCGAGGACAGCCTGCGCAGTCCGGCGCAGCACGAGCGCCTCAGGGCGGTAACGCTTCGCGGATGTTGTGTTCAGGTAGATATCGAGAGCCCGAACACCCTCTGCCATCGACGCGTTGCGATTGTTCGGATCGATCATGAACAGCGCACGGAAAAAGGCAATCTCGACTGCGTTCTCGGTTCCCTTGTTCTTCAAGGCGTAGTCGGCCAGGATCCTGTCTGCACCTGAATAATCTCCAGCTTCGACGCGCTTGTCGGCGGCAGTGATTGCCGATGCAAAGCCATCGACGGGAACAGGCGCAGCTGCGTTAGAGCCCCCGCGCGAGCACGCGGCTGCCAGCGTCACTGCAACAATTAGAATCGAACGCTTGGTCAAGCAACTTCCTCGACTACCGGAGTCCTGCGGAATGGCGTGCGGCGCGTGATTGCCGCGCGTACAGGAAGAGTAATAGAAAAAGTCGTGCCCATTCCGAGGGTGCTGTCCACTTTGATCGTCCCGCCGTGCGCTTCGACAATCTCGCGCGCTATCGCAAGTCCAAGCCCTGTACCCTTGACCGCCGCGTACGCCTGATTGCTCGCCTGGAAGAACTTCTCGAAGATATGCGGAAGCTGCTCAGCCGCGATGCCCACGCCGCTGTCACGGACTGACAGACACACTTCATTCTCGGAGCCTTCAACGAGCAGCTCTACCGTGCCGCCGCGATCAGTGAATTTGAATGCATTCGACAACAGGTTGCCGAGCACTTCGTTAATGCGATCTTCATCCCACAGAACATGCGATGGAACATCAGACCCGCGCACCACGCGGAAATTGATTTCGCGCTGGAGAGCGAGCACCTGAAACGATGTTTCGAACGCGTGCAGGAACCTGTCGAGGTCGACTTGCCTGCGCTCGAGCTTGCCTCCGCCCGCCTCGAAGCGGCTGATGTCGAGAAGTCGCTTGACAAGACGCGTAAGCGTCTGCGCCTGTTTGCCGAGCGTCGCGCAAATCTCCCGCTGTTTTGGATTGAGCTCGCCGTAAATATTTTCCTGCAGAAGCTCGAGATATCCGACTATCACGTTGATCGGAGTCTTGAGCTCGTGTGAAGCGACCGACACGAACTCCGCCTTGAGCTTGTCCAGCTCGGCAAGCTGTGCAGTCATCCCGTGATAGCTGTTGGCGAGGCGGCCGAATTCATCGGTGCGTTTTTCCATCGCGGGAAGACGCTGCGTGAAATCGCCATCGGCAACTGCTTTCATTCCCTTATCGAGCTCGAACACAGGACGGCTGATCGAGCGCGTGAGCCAGATTGCGATCAGCGTTGCAAGCAGAAGCGCGATAGCGAGTGAACCGGCCGCGGTCTGCCGCGCATCACTCGTAGTTGCCGCGGCTTGTTCGACACGTTCCTGCGTTTCATCACGAAGACGCGTTTCAGTGCGCCCGATTACGCGATCGATCGTGATGATCGCGGGACGGCTGCGCTGTGCCGAGATCTCATCCGCGGTGTTGATCGCCTCGGATTCAAGCGCGCGCATCTCGGCTTCAGTCGCAGCGCGCAGCGCGGATACGGCATCTGTCAGCTCACCGGCGGTCTGCCGATCTATGTATCGCGAAAACGATGCTGCAGTCGAGGCCAGCTGATCGATTTGCCGCCTGAAGCGACTGAATGTTACGGCGTCCTTCGTGATGAGCACCGCGTCTTCGGTGCGCTTGATTTCGTCGTTGGTCGATCTCAGGTTGCCGAGCAGCAGCGATGCGGCGAACTCCCGATCGCGAAGCATGCGGGTTTGCGTATGGACTTCATCGAGCGACCTGAGCGCAAGGATGAGCGGCACAAGCAACACGATGGTGATCGAAACGATCCCCAGCCCGAGGCGCGTGCGCAGTTTCATGCGCCGTTGACACTCCTATCAGTGCGTCCTAGCTTGCCGCGTTCCTGCCGTGCCGAACCCGAGATCAATGACTCCCCCATACGTACGAATAGCCGAGCTCAGCCCTCACGCCGGCCAGGTTGTCCGCGTTAAAGGCTGGGTTACTCACCTTCGCTCATCCGGAAAAGTCGCTTTCATCGTGATGCGCGATGGCAGTGGCGTTCTACAGTGTGTTCTGGTGAAAAGTAGTCTCCCCGCCGAGGCGTGGGAACGGTTTTCACAACTCACACAGGAAACGACGATTGAGGTGACCGGAGAGGTACGCCCTGATGCCCGAGCGCCGGGTGGATACGAGCTGGGCGTTACCGATCTCGCGGTGAACGGGCCGAGCCCCATCGATTATCCGATCCAGCCAAAGGAGCACGGGATCGATTTTCTGCTCGACAATCGTCATTTCTGGCTGCGGAGTGATCGTCAGCGGGCCATTGCGCGGATCCGGAACGAAGTCGAAATGGCGATCGCCGACTTCTTTTACGAGCGAGATTTTGTCAGGGTCGACACGCCGATTCTCACCGCCGCGATCGGCGAGCGCAGTGGACTGTTCTCGACAGAGTACTTCGATGAGGGAACGGCGTATCTCGCCCAGACGGGTCAGCTTTATGGAGAGGCGGCGGCCGCTGCCTTTGGACGGATCTACACTTTCGGCCCGACGTTCCGCGCGGAGAAGTCAAAGACCCGGCGGCATCTCACCGAATTCTGGATGATCGAGCCCGAGGTTGCGTTCAACGATTCCGACGACAACATGCGGCTTCAGGAAGACTTCGTATCGTATCTGGTGCAGCGGTGCCTCGAGCGGAGGCAGGAGGAGCTCAAGGTCATCGAACGGAATACCACTAGGCTCGAGACCGTCGTCGCGCCGTTCCCGCGCATCAATTATTCGGATGCGATAAGGATTCTCGAGGAGAAGGGAAGCGCTGCCAAATGGGGCGATGATCTTGGTGCCGAGGACGAGTCACTTCTCGTCGAGGGTCACGACCGGCCGGTCTTTGTGTTCAACTATCCCAAGGAAGCAAAAGCTTTCTATATGAAAGAGAATCCTGACGATCCTCGCACTGTCCTATGCGATGATCTTCTTGCTCCTGAGGGATATGGCGAGATCATCGGCGGGTCGCAGCGGGAAGACGATCATGACCGGCTGCTTCATCGCATTCATGAGGAAGGGTTGCCTATTCATGCGTACTCATGGTATCTCGACCTTCGGAAGTACGGGACGTTCGTTCATTCCGGGTTCGGGCTTGGGCTCGAGAGGACGGTGTCGTGGATCTGCGGACTGCCGCACCTTCGCGAGGCGATTGCTTTCCCTCGCATGATGCACCGCCTTCGTCCATAGCTGTCTAGTGAAGCGGCATTCTACTGAAGCAGCATCTGAAGACCTAGACACGGAGCCACGGGGGAACGGAGGTTCACGGAGGAAACCAATTTTTTGTTTTTGTTCGCTGACAATGCTACAACTTCTCGCGTTGGCGGCGAACAAAACAAAAAGAAAACCTCCGTGAACCTCCGTTCCTTCGTGGCTCCGTGTCTAGGTCTTCAGATGCTGCTTCAGTAGAAGGCAGGCGCGTGGCGGTATCTAGGTCTTCAGATGCTGCTTCAGTAGAAGTCAGGTGCGAGACTCGGAAGCCTTCACCTCATCCCAGATCGCATCGAGCTCCTCGAGGGACGCCGCCCCGAGAACCAGCCCGCGCTCCTTCGCAATCGACTCAACCGCCCGGAAGCGATTTTCGAACTTGAGATTCGCCCGATCGAGCGCGAGCGAAGCGTGAACTCCCGCCTTGCGGCAAAGATTCACGACGGCAAAGAGTAAATCTCCGAGCTCGGATTCGAGCGCCTCATGACCCTCGTCGATAATCGGAGCAGCGTGAGGCTCGAGGGGCGGACGATTCACAAGATGCTGCTGAACCTCAGCAAGCTCCTCTCCGATCTTCTGTGACGGACCAGATGTATCGGGCCAGTCGAATCCAACTCCGGCTGCGCGATCCTGCAGTCGGTGAGCGCGGTGCAACGGAGGAAGCGAGCGGGGAAGACCATCCGCGATCGACTCCCGCTTTTTTGACTTCATTTTTTCCCACGGCTCTTTAACTCCGTCACCGTAAAGATGAGGATGCC
>DASUXX010000237.1:0-2674 GCA_036377755.1 Gemmatimonadaceae bacterium | reverse complement strand
CAGATTGATCAGAATCTGCTCCACCCTGTCTGAATCTCCGATGTAGCGCATCGGCTCAGCCGGGTTGCAATCATTACGCAAGCGGACACCGCGCGCTGCAGCCTGCGGAAGAATCACATTGAGAGCCGCGTCGACGGCGTCTGCAATGCTGCACTCTTCACGAACCACCTTGAGCTCTCCAGCCTCGACCTTTCCCAGATCGAGCACCTCCCCTACCAGCCCTATCAGCCGCTGCCCGCTCGACCTGATCCGCTCGAGATACACTCGCTGCATTTCGCTGATGGGACCCGAGATGCCAAGCTCGAGAAGCTCGGTATATCCGATGATCGCATTGAGAGGGGTCCGCAGCTCATGAGCCATCACTGACAGAAATTCTGCCTTCGCCCAGTTCGCTGCTTCGAGCGCCGCAGTCCTTTCCTGCACCCGCTCCTCGAGCTCGGCGTTCATGGTGCGGACCTGCATCTCCGCCCTTCGCCTGGCTGTTACATCTCGCAGCAGCCAGCGGATACTCGCGACTTCACCGCCTCGCTCCTTGAGGCCCGCTGCAGCAACCGCGACTTCGATCGGCTCGCCCCGACGGGGCTTGATCTGAACAGCCCACTCCTCCGCACCCGGGACGGGCTCATCACCAGACGCAACCCGGTTGAGGCCGACCCTGAACGCCCTCCGCCGGCCCGGTGTCACGAAACTCGTTATCGGCTTCCCGCGGAGCTTGTCGATTGGAACATTGAGCAGCGCTATCGCGGCAGTGTTCGCCTCCTGAATTACGCCCACCGGGTCAGTCGTGATATAGGGATCAGGCGCCAGATCGAACAGATCCTGGTATCGCTGAAGCGCGTTTTCCGCCGCCTCACGATGCGCCTTCAGCTCCTCGTTTTGCACGCGGAGCTCTTCTTCGGCGACCCTCAGCTGCTCGACTGCGTGCTCCAGCCCGATCAGATTGTCGTCGGCAGTTCTCGTCTGGGGATCTCGAGATACCGGGCGCTGCTCCACAGTCTCCACGTAATCACCGCGCCGCAAATGTCTGTGGCAGCTGCCAGAGCTGCATCTGGTTGAGCGGTCCCACAGGAATTGCAAGGCGGTTTCGCTTTGTATCGTATCCTATATCGGCCGGCTGAAGGACGTTGTTCGCGATTCGACGGTTCTCCCCATTTCCGAGGAGCCGAACACTCGAGTCGTTCCAGCTCGCTACCATAAAGAGTCCGTTGCCGAGCGGCTCGACTCCGTCGAACTTGCCATTCCCCTTTCCGAGAAGCCTGCGCTCTCCATTCGGCGCGAGCGTGTACATCTGGCTGTGGAATGGATCGAACGTGACAATAACAAGACTGTTCGACTGCTTGTCCCACGTGATGCCGTTGGGCCGCATCAGCCCTGCGCCCTGTGCAATGACGCTCACCTTTCCGCCTTGCACCTTGAAGATCTTGTCGGCGCCCTTGTAGATGACGCCCTTGTCTGTCATCAGGATCCCGGTGTCGGTGATGTACATCGCGCCGTCGCCACCCATCGTGACGTCATTCAATAGAAGCGCGCCATACGGCTTGAGATCGAGAGTGCCAATGAAGACGCCGGTCTTTCTATTGATTGCACGCATTACGTCGATGTCGCAAACCCACAGCGTATCGCCATTGATCGTCATTCCCTTCGGTGCATCGAGAATCACGCCCGCCTTCCCATTCTCGGCGAACACTTTACCGATCGACAGATCGTTCGCTTTTACTTCGACGATGTAACCGTTTCCGTCCTTCACCGACCCGTAGCCAACCATGTTCGAGATGAAGAACACGTCCTGATCGCGATCGTATCGCACTGCTTCAGGTTGATGAAGATCGCCAAGCCATCCGATCTGAGTTGCGAGAGGCGCATTGGTTATCGAGTCGCCTTTCGGCTGAACCTGGCCCTGCGTTTTATCTGTGGGCCGGGCGCATGAGATGATTCCCGCCCCAAACAGGCCGATCAGTCCGAGTGCGCCCCAGCTTCTTTTCCGCATTGGATGCTCCGTCGCAATGGATTTCCAGGTCACTCAGCCGCAATATCTCCACCTGCCAACCATTGCTAGGTATGTGCCGCCATTTCGCAACGCGACACAATCATCCATGAAAAGAGTATGAATCGAACATTTCGCCGCTGTGTTCTGACGATTGCGATGCTCGTTCCAACGGCCGGTTTCGCTCAGGAATCAGTCAATCGCTACGTGCACGACAATGAGCATCGCATTCTGAGCGAGTTCGTGCAGATGCTCTCGATCCCCAATGTTGCATCGGACTCGATCGGGATCGCGAGAAATGTCGCGTTCATCACGAATGCGATGGAAAAGCGGGGATTATCACCGCGGCTTCTGCGCGCACGCGATGCGCATGCGCCACCGCTCATTTACGGCGAATGGAAATCACCGGCTGCTAAGCGCACCATCGTGTTCTATGCGCACTACGACGGACAGCCTACCGATCCTGCAAAGTGGAACGGAAGCAAGCCGTGGGAACCGGTCATCAGGTCGGCAGCTCTCGAGCGCGGCGGAACGATTCTCACGATGCCTGCAAGTGGACAGAAGATCGATCCCGAATGGAGAGTCTACGCCCGCTCCGCTTCCGACGACAAGGCAGGAGTGATGGCGTTCCTCGCAGCGATCGATGCGCTGCGATCATCGAAGCTCTCGCCCACCGTCAACATCAAGCTC
>DASUXX010000236.1:0-4480 GCA_036377755.1 Gemmatimonadaceae bacterium | reverse complement strand
GATATCCGATTACGCGCCCGCTCGATGTTCTCGCGCAGCATCTCGTCACCATCGCGGCTGGCGAAGGATTCATTCCATCCGGGATGCTCCATGAAGTGCGCCAGACAGAGGCATTTGGAGACATTCCCGACGACGAATGGGAATGGACGCTCGGCTTCATCAGCAATGGCGGTACAGCACTGGAAGGATATCCCGAGTATTCCAAAGTGATTCCCGGCGATGATGGTGTGTGGCGGGTTCAGGACCACACGATTGCACGGCGGCATCGCATGTCGATCGGAACGATCGTAAGCGATGCGCATATCGCGGTTCAATACCTTCGCGGCGCACGGCTTGGAACAGTCGAAGAATCATTCATCGCGCGACTGAGTCCCGGAGATCGCTTTGTATTCGCCGGAACGCCGCTGGAGTTCGTTCGCGTTCGTGACATGGTCGCGTGGGTGCGAAGAGCACCAAACGTGACCGGGGCAATTCCGCGGTGGATGGGGAGCAGGCTTCCACTTTCAGGCGAGCTTGCTGCTGCGATCAGATCGCGCCTCGGCGAAGCTGCGGATGGAATATTCCGCGATCCGGAGATGGCAACGCTCCAGCCGATTCTCGAAGTGCAGAGGAAGTGGTCGTGTATTCCGCGGCCCGATGAGTTTCTCATCGAGAGAGTCAAAACGCGCGAAGGTCATCATCTCTATTTCTTTCCGTTCGAAGGACGTCTAGTACACGAAGGTCTCGCAGCGCTGTTCGCGTGGAGAATCTCACGCATCAGGCCGATAACGTTCTCGATGTCGTCCAACGATTACGGATTCGAGCTGCTCTCTCCAGATGAAGCTCCAATCGATGAGGCGATTGCTGCCGGACTGATAGAGCCCTCAAATCTGGTCGATGACATTCCCGCATCATTGAATGCGACAGAGATGGCGCGCAGACAATTCAGGGAGATAGCCCGCGTTGCAGGATTGGTGTTTCCAGGATTCCCGCATTCAGGCAAGAGCGCGCGGCAGCTTCAGGCATCGAGCGGATTGTTCTTCGATGTGTTCATGCGATATGACAGCGGCAACAAACTGCTCACGCAGGCACATCGTGAAGTTCTCGAGCGACAGCTCGAGAGAACGCGGCTTGGCCACACATTGCAGCGAATCTCGAAGGCGACCGTTCTCATTACTAACCCGGTACGAACTCCTCCGCTTGCATTTCCCCTCCTGGTTGATCGCACGCGCGACCGCGTTTCATCAGAAAAGCTCGCCGACCGCATTCGCAGGATGCAGCGCGCGTTAGAGAGAGCCGCGGGTTGATCGAGATCGATCTCCAGGGCGAGAGTCTCACACTGCTCGCCGAACGTGCGATGTACTGGCCGCGCGAGAACGCTTTGCTCATCGCTGATCCACACTGGGGCAAAGCTGCAACATTTCGCGCGAGTGGAATACCGGTCCCGTCTGGTACAACGAGTGAAGCAATCACTCGTCTCGAGTCAGTCGTGAGCAAAACCGGCGCACAGCGAATTTTTTTTCTGGGCGATCTGCTTCACGCCGAAGCTGGCCGTTCAAAGATGATGTTCAGCTCACTCGCACAATGGCGTCAGGCCAACCGCGATCTTCAAATCGAGCTCATTCGCGGTAATCACGACAAACGAGCAGGGGATCCGCCTGGCGATTTGTATTTCGACTGCGTCGATGCGCCATATGTCATTCCGCCATTCGTGCTCGCGCATTATCCGCTGCCGAGTGAGCAGGGATACGTGCTTGGCGGTCATGTGCATCCGGGTATACGGTTATACGGAGCCGGTCGGCAGCGTGAGCGCCTGTCGTGTTTTGTATTTACCGATCAGGTGGGAATTCTGCCGGCCTTCGGGGACTTCACCGGGCTCGGCGACATCGAGCGTTCGGAAGGGGTGAGGATCTACGCGATCGCAGATGATGAGATCCTGCAAGTGTCGCAGTGATAGCCGGAACGTATCATCTCGCGTTCGGCGTTTACCGTTATCCGTTTGCCGTGATCCGTTTCTTTACGGATAACGGCAAGCGGACAACGGCGAACGCCAAACGCGAGATTAGACCGCGCCTGATGAGCTAGTTCTTCTTGATCAGTGCTTTGACAGCATCGGGTGGCGCAATCGTAACTCCCTTTCCATCTCCGAACTCGACCGTCGAGATCGTGATGATCTGCTGCTGACCGGCAAGCTCCTGCACCGTCTTGGTCGGAACCGTCACTTCGCCGAATTTCTTGTAATCGCTGAGGTACGACACGACTGGAATCTCGCCCATCGCAGTTTTCTGGACTGTCTTCGATGCAATGAGAAGTCCGCTCGCCTTGCTGTAGCAATCGTAGCTCTCACGGCCTGACTTCCACGTGAGCTTCACGAGATAGCAGGCTTCGTTATTCATTGTGGTGTCTGCAACAGTCTCCATTGCACTGAACAGCTCTGCTGCGCGCACGTTGGCGCGGCGATCAGACTCATCGCGGATCTGGTCGAGCTCCTGACCGGACAGAACGCGCGGCCCCTGCATTGGATCCATTGCCCAGCCCGTTGTACCGTCGAATCCAACCTGAACTTCGCCCATGCCAGGGATGGTCGTGACCATCTGCATCTGGTTTGGGGCCAGCTGCGTCATCTGGAACGTTGCATTCAGGCCTGCTGCGGGCATCGACAATCCGCCCTTGCTTACGATTGCTTTTGCATTGAGGTATGCCGGACCACCGACCGCTGTCGCGTATTTCGACAGAAGACCTGCTGCTGCCGGCAATGTTGCCTGCGCGCTGACAACCTGCGCCGCCAAAGCGAGCGGGAGAATTGCTGCCACGCGAAGCATTGATTTCCGAATCATTGTGTCTCTCTAAAGGAACAGGGTTGAGGTTACAAGGTAAGACAGCGCATTAGATCGTCCTACGATTTTTTTGCGAGACTATCCAACGCACGGCAGCATCGAGCGGCGCATCCCGCCCCTGGGCGAGGTCCGCTGCAGTTAACGGCACTGTCTCATCGGGAACTACCCCGACCCCTTCGACTCGCTTTCCCGCGGGATCGGTAAAGTCGGCCACCGCGTGAACAAATACATCTCCCGACGGCAGTCGTTCCATCATCGCCGGAAGTGCAGCAGCCGCACTTGGCTCGCCGAACACTCGTGCACGCCCGATTCGCTGCATTCCCGCCGCGAAAATCTCCGATGTGCTCGCGCTCATCGGATCGACGAGAATTGCGAGCGGACCGCTATAAACCGAGGCCCGTGGGTTGATGACGAAGTTCAGTTTCACGAAACGCGATCGCATTGTACCAAGCGACTGAGTGGTATCGACGAAGTATCCGCCGAATCCCATTACCATCGCGCCGAGTCCGCCGGGATTTCCGCGGAGGTCGATGACGATTCCTTCACACGAGCGCACGCTGTCAACGGCTTTTTCGAGGTCGGGACCGAGCTCAGGAAGCCAGATGTTGAATGCGATAATTCCTGCACAGCCTGTTGCTGTCGCAACTCGCGACACACGAACATCGGCTGCCATCGGCGGAAGATTTCCGAACTGGGAAAGTTTTCCTTCGCTTTGAGCCGCGATCAGGCTAAGCGGGCCTTTTGTTGTGACAATCGCAACGCTATCGCCTGCGGGAGGATGCAGCATTCCGTTGAACTGATGGAGCATGTTTGCGAATTCGAGTGGCTGCGCCTGCGCCGGCATCGAGCGAACGTTTTTCAGGGCGCTGTCGCTGCTCTTACCCCTGACCGATATGAGAGCCTCGCCGGGTCTCACTCCCGCATTCCATGCGGGACTTCCGTTCTCGACGCGCCACGCGACGAGCTTTCCTTCCGCAACTCTTGCTTCGACACCCGTTGTGCCCTTTCCGCCACCGCCATTGTTATCGGAGCGATTAACTGCAACGCGCGCGGGGATTATGTAGAAATGCGAATCGTGGATGTGGTGGAGCGCATCGCCAAGCAGCGCATCGAGCTGCGGCCTGGTGGTGATCGTCAGTGCCCGTGGTCTGAGTGAATCACGCACATTGACCCACTCGGTTGCGACAAACGCAGTGTCGACATAGGTGCTGCGAACCTTGCTCCAGAGGCTGTCGAATGTTGCGACAGCGATCTCCGTCGAGACAGGTTCGGCAGGCACAGGGACTGCGGGTCTGGATGCGGCGGAACATGCGGCTGTGACACCAGCGACTACAGTGCACAGCGCCGCACGGCACGATTTTCTCATTTGATAGCGATATCCTGCAATTACAGTTATGCCAGTCACACAGTTTAGACGAATTGGCTCACTCGACGTATCGGTTGTCGGAGTTGGCTGCAACAACTTCGGCCGCCGCCTCGACGAGGAAGCCACAGCAAAAGTAGTCAAGGCGGCCCTCGACGAGGGTATCAATTTTTTCGACACCGCTGACACATACGGCGGCACGAACAGTGAGCGATACGTCGGGAAGATTCTCCGCAGCAAGCGCGACGACGTAATCATCGCGACCAAGTTCGGAATGAAGATCGACGAGAACCGCAAAGGC
>DASUXX010000235.1:0-42651 GCA_036377755.1 Gemmatimonadaceae bacterium | reverse complement strand
CGAAGATAGTCTGCGATTTCATCGAAGGGCGCGTTACGGGTGAAGCGCTGATGTCGAAGTTCTCGCACGCGACGTCCGACGGGTTCGATCCTGGTCGCGATCTCAAAAAGATCGGCGTTGCCAACCAGACTACGATGCTCGCGCGTGAATCTCTCGCGATCGGCGCAGAAATCGGAAGTGCGATGGCCCGTGCGCGTGGCGAAGAATACGCGAAGGAAAATTTCCGCACCTTCGATACGATTTGCAGCGCAACCCAGGAAAGACAGGATGCGGTTCTCGAGCTGCTTCAGCAGCCGCTCGATGTCATGGTTGTGATCGGCGGATACAACTCGTCGAATACAATTTCACTCGCTGCCCTTTGCGCGGAGAAGGTGCGGACCTATCACATCGAGGATGCGTCGGCGATCGACCCGTCCGCGCGAACGATCCGCTATCGTCGTCCGGGAGCACAGGAAGATTCCTTCGACACTGACTGGCTGCCTTCTGATGGAACGGTTCGTGTCGGACTCACTGCTGGTGCGAGCACACCCAACAACAAGATTGGGGATACAGTAGCCCGGATATTTGCGACACGCGGAATCGAGCCGAGCCGGATCACGTAAAAAAAAACTGCAACTGAACTCGGCTACCTGCCTCCAGCCATGAGCTTCCAGCCTCCCGTCCGCGCACCACGTTAGCCGGATGCTGGTGGCTCGCGGCCGGAAGCAGGAAGCCGAGTTCAGTTGCAGTTTTTTTCATTCTCACTTAATCGAATTGTTACGGCAAACCTTCGTGATCGTAAGTACTATGCTGACGTCGTTGCTTACGGCCTGAAACTTGTTAACCCTGGATAGGGTACAGGTAAAGGAGGTTTCCCAGTGGAGGTAGTGATGGAGCTCTTCGGAGTACCCGCCACGCCTGACGCGCAGGCTGGTGGGACTGAAAGAGCGGAGGATGTGCTCAATCTCGGGGCGTGGTTTCAGAAGGGTTGGGATACCGCCGGCAGCATTGGAGAAAAAGGCGCAGACTTCGTGGCAGGGATTTTCGACAGATTTCGTGAAGCAGACGCGTTAGCCTACGACAACGAGGGAGATAGTAACGAAAACTGATCGTCAGTCATCGTGGTAAAAAGGGTCGCCAGTTTCTGGCGACCCTTTTGTATTTCATCCGCCTATCTGTTTCAACAACACCTGAACCGCGGTATCGAGCTGAGAATCCTTTCCAGCGTAGCTCTCACCAACCGGTCTCTCGATCTCCACATCGACCGGACGCGGATGCAGCTCCATATCCTTCCCCTGCGCGTCGGTGATACGAATAAAGGGAAGCCGCACGATCGTCCCATCGAGCAGCGCTACGTCCGATGTATAGATGATCCATCCTGCTGTTGGCTCTCCTACAACTTTTCCGAGCCCGAGGGCGCGATAGCCTTCAGTGAAGTCTTCCGCATCACTGAGCGACATCTGATTCGTCACCAGTACCGTTGGAAGCTCGAGAGATCGCTGGCCGAGCTGAGTTCGGGCGGGTGTCGGGGGAAGACCGCGCGTCTGCATCGTGAGATAGTGGCGGCGGCTGAAAATATCGAGCGCATACGCGTTCACGAATCCGCCATTGTTGTTTCTCACATCGATGACAACACCTGACTTCGCGTTGTTCTCGGCATCGAGATCAGCTGCGAGCTGCGTCAGGGATCCGGCACTCATGTCGAGCATATGAACGTATCCAAGCTTCCCGCCGCTCACCTTTGATACGTACGCGCGGCGGCTCTCCACCCACGCGCGATAAATCAAGCGCTTGTCCGTCGCCTGATTTACTGGCAGGAGCGAGACCTCGTAGCTGCCACCCGGACCTGTGAAATTGAGTGTCGTCTGACGATTGATCCTGTATGAGAGTAGCTCATCGAGATTAGTCGTTCCATCGACTTTCTTTCCGTCGACTCTCGTCAGGTAATCCCCAACCTTTATCTGTGGTGAGAGCGATGCGGGTGCGAGCGTCACGATCTCACTCACTTTCAGACGACCGTTCGATTCGTATTCGCCCCGGTCGAAGTAAAGGCCGAGTCTTCCTGTATATGGCTGAGTGCCGCCGGGCGGATTTGCTCCAGTGTGTGAAGCGTTGAGCTCTCCGATCATGAGCTGCATGGTGCGCCGCATCTCGTCGGGTGTGACCGCGCCAGCGACGTAAGCGCCGTATTTGTCACGCGCTTCGTTCCAGTTCACGCCATGCATCTTTTCGTCGAAGAAGTTGTCGCGGAGGTAGCGCCATCCCTGATTGAACACCGCGATCTTTTCCTGCGCGAAATCGACGTCCATCTCCGCAGTGAGGCTTAGCGATTTTGGAGTGCGACTCTCGACGTTCACGGAATTCACCCGCCCATTCTCGAGATACCACACTTCCTTGCTGTCGGGTGACCACTGCACGCTGCTCTTGTTTCCCGAGGTGGATGTAATCTGGCGAGCGACGCGCTCATCGCGCGAAAGCTCGTCGAGTGGAAACACATAGAGGTTCTGCTGCCCTTCGGCACTCGCCGTCAGGACAACGTACCTGCCGTCAGGGCTGATCGACTGTGAGTTGACATCGACGCCAACCGGAAGGTTCGAGGTGCGCAGGCGAATACCATCAAACACAATCTCGGTTCGCTTCTTTGCAGGCTTCGATGCGGTGTCAGCTTTCGCTGAATCGGTGCGCGCTCGTGGTGCTGACTTACGCGATGTGTCGACAGGCTGAAGCGCCGGACTTACTCGTCGCGGGGCCTCCTGAGGGAAAAGATCGCGGAACTGGTCTTCACGAAAACGAGGCGTGCGCGGAACGAGATCGATGCGCACAACCTGTCCGGGCTCTGTTCTCTGCCCGCCGTCCATCAATAGATAGCTGCCGTCGGGGGACCATGAGATACTGCCGGTGAAAACCGTTGGAAGAAAGCTCACCGGTGTGGCGTCGCCGCCGTTCACACTCGCGACGTAGGCGTTGCCAAAAAGTTTTCCGCCCGACGAATTGGTGAACGCGATCCATCTTGCATCAGGCGACCATGCAATCGATCGGGGCGCGAGGAACGGCGCGCGGTCGAGATAACCTGTCGCGATTACCTTCTCTCCTTTCGTCGATGGATCGACTGTGCGCAGCTCTCTCCCGTCCCGAATGAAGGCGATGAGCTTTCCATCAGGGGACCACTGTGGCGTGGCGTCGCCGCTATTGCCGGTGGTAATCTGCGTTTCGGTGCGCGTCGAGAAATCGTAGACGTAGAGGTTCGCTCCTCCACGATTGCGATCGCTCGTATAGGCAATGCGCCGGCTGTCGGGCGCCCACACTACCTGACCCTCGAGGCCCGGAGTGTTCGTTACGCGCGTCGCATCGCCGCCATCGCGCGAAGGCGCCGCGAAAATCTCACCATGATTGCTGAATGCGATCTTCTTTCCATCAGGAGAAAGCGCGAGCTCGCGAAAGCCATTCGTGAGTGTGAGATGATCGACACCTGGTCCAGCGGCCGCTCCGCGGAGCGTGATCGGGACGCGCTTTGTTGTTCCCGATGCAATGTCGTAGGTCCAGATCTCGAAGTCGCGCTCGAATGCAATCGATCGGCCGTCATTCGACATCGACGGCCAGAGTACTCTTCCCGATGTGAACTTCGTGAGCTGCCGAGGCTCGCCGCCTGAAACAGCGCGTGACCAGAGGTTTTCGATACCGCCTCGATTGCTCACGAAGTAAAGAGTCGAAGCATCGGTTGAAAACATCGGCCACTCGCTCTTCGCTCCTCCAGTGGTTACCGGAGAGTAGCGAGGTGCCGACGACGACCCGGGTGCAACATCGGACACGAGCCAGATCTCACTCTCGTCGATGTGGCTGCTGCCATTTCGCCACCAGTCCGCGAAGGCGCGGCCACGCGCAGTGATTGCAATGGAGCGTCCGTCAGGCGAAGCGGAAGACCAGTATTCGTTGGAATATCGATCGCCCGCGACGATCATCGGAGTTCCGCCGGAGACGCTCACACGATAGACATCGTTCATTCCGGCGATGTCATGGCTAGTCGACGAGAAGTAGAGATACTTGCCATCGCGCGACCATCCGTCGAGCAGGTCGCCGCCGTCATCGAACGTGATGCGCTCGAGGTTGCCGCTCTTGAGATCGAGAACGTAGATGTCGCCATTCCCGGTTCTCAACGAAGTAAAGGCGAGCTTCGATCCGTCGGGCGAATACATCGGACGGCGGTCTGTTGCCGGATTCGATACGAGAAGTCTCGCTTCTCCTCCTGTTGCGGGTACAGTCCAGATATCACCACCGGACATGAACGCAATCTCACGCCCATCGGGCGACAAGCCCGGCTCGGCCAATGAGACCCGTGCATCGTCTGAGAGTTGAGGCTGCGATGGATCGGGAGCGAGGAGCGCTGCGAGAGCAACGATGATATGAGGTAGTGGGAGCGTCATTCTGATAGAGGGAATTTGTTGGTATCAGGCGACCTGAACCTTACGTGCGGCTTGCCTTTGCGCCAGCCGATGCGAATTTCCTTACAACATGCGGCGAATTTTCATTCTGCTCGCAGTTGCAGTAAATACTGCGACTGCGCAAAGCGGCGGCATCACACACGTTGATACGATTGTGGCTCCGTCGCTCGCGGGAAATCTGATCGGCGATTCCAACCGTCGTGCAATTACGGTTTACCTGCCGCCGGGTTACTCGAAGAATCGGGCGAAGCGATATCCTGTCGTGTATCTGCTGCACGGGTTTGCGGCGGACCATCGCGCGTTCATGGCCGGGGTTTACACCAACATGAATACGCGACTGTCGATGGACAGTCTCATACGCGAAGGCTTGTCGAAGGAGATGATTGTCGTCACGCCGAATGCGCGCAATGCGTTCGACGGGTCGTTTTACCGGAACTCGGTAACGACAGGCAACTGGGAAGATTTTGTCTGGCGTGACCTCGTTTCGTTCATTGACAGGAAATATCGAACGATTCGGAATCGATCAGGGCGGGGAATTGCCGGCCATTCGATGGGAGGTTACGGCGCGCTATGGGTTGGCATGCGGCATCCTGAGACATTCTCCGCGATTTATGCTTTGAGTCCGTGCTGTTTGCGGGATTTTGGGGCGGTATCACAGCGGGGCGTTGGACCGTGGAAAGCTGCGCTCCGGGTTAGCGAGAAATCTCAGATCCTCAAGGCGGGATTCAATGCTGATCTCCTGCTTGCGCTTGGAGCTGCCTACACGCCCAACACTGACAAGCCGCCGCTCTTTATCGATCTTCCGAACAAGCTTGTCGGCGACTCAATTGTCGAGATTCCGGAGCTGACGCAGAAATGGATTGCGTTGTCGCCGATGGCATTTGTTGAACGGAATGCCGCGAACCTTCGGCGAATGGCAGTTGCGTTCGATGCCGGGCGGCAGGATGCTCTAAAAGACATTCCAGTCAGCGTTACGATGCTCGATTCTGCTTTGACGGCGCTTGGAGTTCAGCATACTGCCGAATTGTACGACGGAGATCACATGCGACGCATTCGATCACGCATTGAGACGCATGTCATTCCGTTCATGTCCTCTCACCTGCATTGAGATGGTAAAAGCGGGTCGCCGGTCGCCTGCGGCCGGTCGCCGGCATCGGTCGCCGGCTATCGGCAGTCGGCAACCGGCAAAACACAACTCCGCTTCTTTTCCGCTTTGCCGATCGCGGGTAGCCGGTAGCCGGCCACCGATGCCGGAGACCGGCCGCAGGCGACCGGCAGCCACAATAACGAAAAGCCCGACCCCAGACGGGGTCGGGCGTTCCTTTGCTGTTTTAAAGATCCCTATTCGCCGGATACTTTGCGACGCCGAGTTCGAACGGGCGAAGCGCCATCTTTTTTCGAAGTTCTCTTCCCTCGTTGAATCGGAACGATGTCAGAGGACTGAGCAGCAACGGCTGGCACTGGCTCTTCGCAGGGAATCTGTCGTGGCTGTTTGTATGTAAATCTCTTCCCTTCATAATTGCGGAAGACAACCTCGTCATCGTTGATCTCTTCAACGTATTCGGGAAGAAGCGGGACCTTTCCGCCGCCGCCCGGTGCATCGATGACGAAATGCGGAACTGCGAGCCCCGACGTCCAGCCGCGAAGGGCCTGGATAATCTCGAGTCCTTTCTGCACGGTAGTGCGGAAGTGCTCGCCGCCGGCAACCTGGTCGGCCATATAGATGTAATACGGCCGAACCCGGGCCTTGAGCAGCTCGTGCATGAGCTTCATCATGACCTTGGCGTCGTCGTTGACTCCCTTGAGGAGAACGGTCTGACATCCAAGCACGACTCCCGCTTTCGACAGACGGTCGAGCGCCGCAACCGAGGCCGGCGTCAGCTCGTCAGGATGATTGAAGTGCGTGTTCATGTAGATCGGATGATACTTCTGCACCATCTCGCAGAACTCGGGAGTGATTCTCTCGGGCAGGTGCGAGGTGATTCGTGATCCGATGCGGATGATCTCGATATGCGGAATCGACCGGAGCTGCTGGAAGAAATACTCCAGCCGGCGATCGCTGAGCATCATGGGATCGCCACCGCTCATGATGACGTCGCGAATCTCGGTGTGCTCCCTGAGATACTGGAACGCCGAGTCGAACTGATTGAGCGGGATCTTTTCCGGATCGCCGACCTTGCGGCGGCGCGTGCAGAACCGGCAGTAGCTGGCGCATACCGGGCTCACGAGGAAAAGAGCGCGATCAGGATAACGGTGCGTAATGTTCGGCACCGGAGAATCGCCGTCCTCATCGAGCGAGTCGATGACGCCGTCGACAATATCGAGCTCGTCGACAGTCGGGACGTACTGGTTCCACATCGGATCGCCGACTTCCTTGATGGCATTCAGCGCCGAGGGCGTGATGCGCATCTGGAAATTGTCGAACGCGGGCTTCAGTGCTTCAACGTCGATGGCGTCGCCGAATTTCTCGTGCAGCCTGTCGAGCGATGCAATTGCTTCTTCACGCAGAATTTTCTGCCAGTCACTCATGTGACATTACTCCATGCGCTTCCCACGACATCGGGGCGCGGCTTTGCAAGCGTTTTGTGAATGTGATCCGATCATCTGCGGGCGCGTAGAAATCACATGCGCGCGCCGCCTCGTGATAACCGCGACGGAAATAGAATCCGCGCGTGTTCTTGTAATCGGATCGGGACGATGTCTCGACTACAACCAGTCTTGCGTTCAGTCCCTTCAGCCTTCGTTCAACCTCATTCAGGAGGATGGTTCCGCATCCGGACCCTTGAGCGGCAGGATGCACTGCGATCCAGTAGAGATCGTAAGTGCGATCGGTGCCGGGTGTGGGACCGTAGCAGGCAAAGCCGGCCAGCTCCTCTTCCGGGGTGAAGGCGCCGAGAAAGAGATAATCGTTGCTGGCTGGAGCGTCATTGAAAAAAGCAGTTGCTTTACCATCTACTGCGAGAGGTGTTCCAAACACCTCATCGAACAGCTCGATTGCGACGTCGATTTCATCTTCGCGAAAGACTTTCGTAGCGACGAGAATGTCACGAACGCGCGAGCGATACTTCGCCGTCATGTCGCCGACGAAAATTCGTGGAGGCTGCGGCGGTTTCGGCCGCTGCGGAGAAAGTCGAATCACGTCGACGCCGCCATTCGCGCTTCAGCGTCGAGTATTGGTCCCATACCGGACAGACGCAGCGAGCGCTGCCACTGTTCGGGATTGGTTTCGATCTTCTGAGTGAGACCTGCTTCGCAGATGCGGCGAATCAACGCATTGTAATCCATCCCTGCTGTGCGGGCCATTCTCGCGAGTCCGGCATCTTGAGCGATGTCAGGATTTGGATTCACCTCGAGAAGCCAGGGACGCCCATCGCGATCGATTCTGAAATCCACCCGGCCGTATCCCTTTCCACCGACAGCCTTCCACGCTGCGCGCGCAATATCTTGGAGCTCGCGCGTGAGCGAATCCGGAAGATCCGCAGGGCAGGTTGGCTTTGCGCCGATGTCTTCTTCGCTGCCGGTGATCCACTTCGACTGATACGAGACGATCTTCCACATTCCGCGCGGCATCTCGCCGAAGTTGATCTCCGCCACGGGAAGAACTTCGTCGTCGACGATTCCGACGTTCACCTCACGTCCGTCGATGTAGCGCTGGATGATGACTTCATCCCATCGCTCGTGCATCGCCTTGACACGGGCCTGAAGCGCGCGACCGCTTCGAACAACGGATCGCTGCTCGATTCCGATCGATGCGTCTTCTGCCGACGGCTTGCAGATCGCCGGATATCCGACGGGGACGATTTTTTCTCCGCGTCTCGCAAGCGACCAGCGTGGAACCGGAAGTCCGGACCGGTCGAGCAGCGTGTTCACGAAATTCTTTCGGAGACAGAGCGCTGCGGTGGTGCTCGAATTTCCGGTATACGGAATTCCAAAAAGCTCGAGAACCGAGATCACCATCGGCTCGAACGCGGCGATGCCGTCGATTCCCTCGCACAGGTTGAATGCGAGATCGAAGTTTGCGCGTCGCACGCGCTCGACCCAGCGCCCGTCCGGATTTACCGGAACGCGGACGTGATCGTGTCCCCAGTCGGCAATCGCGTCTTCGATTGCTTCGACCGATTCGAGGATGAGTCCGTCAGGGTTTGTTCCCAGCGCGGACATCCCGTCGAACAAGATGCCAATTTTCATTTTCCGCGCCCTCCTACGGGGCGCCGGTTTTTACGCGGCGCGTTCTCTTCGAAGTTCCCTGTCGAGCTCGACTCCATGTCGGCTCGCAGCGTGCATCAAGCAGGATTGAATGAGCTCGTCGTAGCTCATCCCGGCCGCGCGGGCTGCTTTTGGAAAGCAGGAGTTGTCCGCGGGATCGGGAAGTATTCCTGGAAGCGGATTGACCTCCACCACATTCGGCTTTCCGTTCGCGTCGAGGCGAACGTCGATCCGCGACCAGTCGCGGCAGCCGAGCATGCGATACGCTTCGAGCGTAACGCGCTCGATGTCTCTCGTAAGAGACTCATCGATGTGAGCGGGGCAATCGAACATCTGAAGGGGGCGCTCGGGGCGGTCCCAGATCCACTTGGCTTCGTAGCCGTAGATGGGGAGCGCGCCGGCGGGAAGAGAGGCGAAGTTCATCCCGACAATCGGGAGAACCTTCGCATCGTCTCCATTTCCAAGTACCGCGCATGTGAATTCTGCGCCGGGCAGATACTCCTCGACGATCACCGGTTGCTGGTAGGTCTCGAGGAGGAACGCCGTCTGCGCTTCGAGCTCAACATGCGTGCGGCAGAAATTTTTCTCGGTGATTCCCTTTGACGATCCTTCGTGGATCGGCTTTGCGAAAACCGGGAGCGGCAGCTCACGGGCTGCCGCGAGATCACTCACGTCTCTCACGACGGCGAACCGCGCAGTGCGGACGCCGTGATACTGGAGAGTCTCCTTGGTCTTTGCCTTGTCGAGGCAGATCGAGAGAGTGAGCGGATCGCTTCCGGAATAGGGAATTCCGTAGAACTCACAGATCGCCGGGACGTGAGCCTCGCGGTTCACGCCGTATTGTCCCTCGGCGATGTTGAAAACGATATCCGGTTTCTCGCGGCGGAGATTCTCGGGGAAGAATTCGTTCGCTTCGAGACGAACAACTTCACCGAGGTGAGAGAGCGCGGCGGCGACGGCGTCGATAGTCTCGGGGGAGTCCCACTCGGCGAACTGGTCCGAGGTGTACTCCGTCGACTCAGGTTTCTGGTTGTAGGCGAAACCGATGCGAGTCATTCGCTCTGTCGTTAGGAAAATGCGCGCGCGAGAATCATTGGTCCGAGTATATAAATCACAACCTTTAGATGCAATAATTTTTCCACGTGAATTTTTCTCTTAGAGAGAAAAATTTTTTCTCACGCGAAAAAATTTTTTGAAATGGAGAATCGCGAGAAAAATTCCGGCGTAAAAATGGGTCAGGCAGGCGAGTAAACGCTGGAGCTCCGGCCGGTGTTAGCTGAGTGGCAGCTCACTCTCAACACCAACGATCGATGAAACCTCACCGGCTCTTCTCTCTGACGATTTTTTTCCTTGCTCTCCTCGCTGAAGGCGCGGGCGCTCAGTCGCCGCTCAGCGGAAAATGGTCGGGCGAGATGATCACCGACGCTTTTCGCGGAACAATGACCCTCACCGTTCCGGGCGGAGCGAGCGAGGATTCGGTTCAGCTTGCGGTGACCGTCGGCGACCGGACGTCCGCAGGATCAGGGAAAATTCTATTGATGGCGGGTGACTCGATTCGGTTTATGTCGACGGTTGGCGGGGCGGAAACCAGTTATCGCGGCGCTCTGCACGGAGACTCGATCATTGGAACGCTGGAGGCGAGGCGAGATGGCGAGCTTCTCGGACGCGGTCGATGGGTCTTGGTGCGAGCCGCGGTTAGGTCGCCTGCGATGATTCCGGCGACTCCATCTCCCGTCGCAATATTCGACGAGGCATGGAAGCTCGTCGATACCCGTTACGGGAATTTCCCCGCCAAAGGAATCGACTGGGATTTGATTCGACGCATCTATCGAGACGCCGCTGCCGCCGCCAAGGATGATCGTGAGCTGGCAGGGATAATCTCCACGATGCTCGGACACCTCAATGACAATCACATCACGCTTCGCGCAAAGGACACACTCTATCGTCCGAACGGTGAGATCGACCGGTCGAGCTTCGTTCCGGACAGCGTCGTTGCGCGACGGTTCGCATCGGCTCAGGGAACATCAGGCGGCGGCGATTGGACCTACGCGTGGATGGGTGACTCGATTGCATACCTGCGGATCGATGGATTCCACAATGCGCGCAATACCCGCGCGCAGATCGATTCAGTCCTCAAAACCTTCCGTCCGGCGCGCGGAATGGTCATCGACCTGCGAAAGCACTTTGGCGGCGACGACCCTGCCGCGAATGAAGTGATCGACAGGTTCGCGACGTCGAGAGGGCTCTACCTGGTGCGGCGGGCTAAAGGCGGCGATGCTCACGATTTGTTTCTCGAGCCGTCTTCCTTCTACTATGAGCCCCGGGGGTCATGGCAGTTCACGAAGCCTGTGATGGTCCTCACCAGCTCGCGCACAGTGAGCGCAGGGGAAAACTTTCTGCTCGGAATGCGCGAGCTTCCTCAGGTCACGGTGATTGGCGATGTAACCTCAGGAGCTTTCGCTGACGTCGGTCATTTCAAGCTCAGCAATGGGTGGGAGCTCAACTTTCCATTCAATCGAATGGTTGACAAGAACGGCTTCTCGTGGGAAGGAGTAGGCCTCGCGCCCGACATCAAGCTCGTCGCAAAGCTTTCTGACATCTCGGCGGGAAGAGATGTTCTTCTCGATTTCGCAGTGAGGGCGATCAAGGCTGCCTCCGCGCGTCACTGACTCTGTAACCACCCGGCCAAGCGCCGACAGCAATGCGCTCGCACGCCGGGCAGCGTCAGGCGATGCGCGTGCTTTCGAATCACTGTATCGCGAGCACCTTCCACAGGTCTACGGCCTGTGCCTGCGAATGACCGGCGACGAAACCGCGGCATCGGATCTCACTCAGGAAATTTTCGTCCGGACGTGGGAGCAGCTCGGAAATTTTCGCGGAGGAAATTTCGGCGGATGGATATATGCGCTCGGCCGCAACGTGATATTGAACGACCGCCGCACCCGAGCACGATTCGCATCGCTTGTGACGTTCGAGGGCGATGTCGCCGCCGTCGAGCCACCGGGTCCGCGAGTCAGCCGGGAAACTGCGCTTACGATTTCTGCGGCGATAGAAACGCTGCCTCCAAAAGGACAGCTCGTGTTCCGCATGCATGACGTCGACGGCTACTCGGCGGAAGAGATCGCAGCACTCCTCGAGATGAGTGCCGCAACGGTGAGGGTGCATCTCCACCGTTCACGTAAACGTCTCGCAGCAGTGCTCGTTCCATGATGCAGCACCTCGCTGAAGAGACGATCAACGATCTCCTCGATGCCCGCCTGAGTGAGATGCTCGAGCGCGAGGCTCACTCGCATCTGCAAGAGTGTGTGGAATGCATGGGCGCGATGAATGCGATAGCAGCCGTCATTGCTGCTGCGCCGGAAGCTCGTATTGTAGCAAGTCCGCTCTATGATCTGTGGCCGGCTATCGCGGATCACGCAGGCATTCAGCGGAGGCGTCGGCGGCCGTGGATTGTCGTTCTCCTGGTGATCATCGCAATCGCCGCAGCAACGCTGTTCCTGGTTTCACGTCAGTCACGTGAGCCATCAGGTAATACTGCGTTGAGTCCGGCGAATGCGCGGATCCGGCTCGGGCAGGCCATCGCCACAGAGAGCGATCACTACAAAGCGACAAAACTGATCGCACTTGTTGATTACGCTCGAAAAGATCCACGGTTCACTGCAGAAATTCTTGAATCCGCGAAAGCGATCAGCTCATCTAACGATAAGCTGAGTGTTCTCATCGCTCTCGCCGACGCCGACGCAATCTCGACGGAAGCGCTGACGGCATTGTATCTCGATGTCGCGCGCTCGATCACGAGCACGACGGGGCTCCCGCGTGCGATCGATGCGCTTACGCGACAGAAATAACGCGAGTCGCTATGTCAAACCTTGTGGTAGACGATTCGCGCGGCTTCAGCTCTGTCTGACGCTGGATAGATCTCAAAGTCCGAGAAAAACGCGGGCGCTTCGTTCTGGAGAACGCGGATTATCGCGATTGCGCAGCGACGGATCTCGAATTCAGCGCCCTCGCTCGAGCGCAGCTCCAGCATCGTTCTCCACGCGCGCGCATTTCCAGTGACGACGATTTTTGTCTCGGTCGAATTCGGGAGAACGCCCCTGGCAGCTTCGCGCGCCATCTTGCGTCGATGAACCTTGTCGCTGACCCACGCATATCGCGTCATCAGCTGCTCGACGAGAGCGACGTAACTCTTCTGCGCCGCCTCGACCTGCTCCTGCCATGACTTTTCGAGAGCTTCATCGCCGATGATTGCCGGAGGCATCACGAAGTTTGCCTCCGACTCATCCACATAACGCTGCGAGAGCTGCGAGTACGCAAAGCCGGCCCGGTGGCGAACGAGCTCATGCGTCAATGATCGACTGATTCCCTCTATGAGCAGCGAATAATTCGCGTGCTCGAGAACACTTCCGTGTCCCTGCTTCTTGATATTCTCGAGATATTCGCGGGTTGCCCTGCTTGCGGGATTTTTCTGGCTCATGTAGCAGAGCCGACCGGCAAATTCCGCGAGCCGCTCGCCATCGGAGCTTTCGCCAAGCCAGTTCACCGGCAGGTGAGAGGGCTCGGAAAACACGGGACGCGACAGGACAGTTATCTGGGGTTCTTTAAAGATCATTGGAGAGAGTTAACAGAGAATGACAGAGGGCGCAGAGAGGAGGATACGGAGAAAACCACATAGCGAAACCACAGAACAAAAACACAACCCACAACGCTGGAGCTGCAGAGAGGCCGGGGGAAATTAGTGGCTCTCTGGAATCAGGGACAGCCGAAATGTCGTGTACGCCCTTTTCTCCGTTATGGAATCGAGCGCGCGTCTCACATGAGGAGGCAAAGGAGGCAGAAGCGGATCGTATTTGATGTCGCCGAGCGGAACTTGTTTGTCGAGAGGGACTTTGACGCCCGGATTGAAAATCCCCCTGGGATCGAAGGCGCGCTTCACATCCGCAAAGAGTTCAACGGCCTCCGGGGTCCACGTCCGCGCGAGCAGCGGCGTGCGGAGCCGGCCGTCGCCATGCTCACCGCTCAGAGTGCCGCCGAGTGAAGCGGTCAGATCGACGACATCGTTGAGTATCGAATCCACTTTCTGCCGCCAATCAGCCTTCGACATGTCGATAAGCGGATTCACATGCACATGCGCATCGCCCGCATGTCCGAAGATCACACCCTTTACGTCATGTCTGTCGAGAGTCTCGCGCACCCCTCTTACGTAATCAGCGAGTCGATCTGCAGGAACGGCCCCGTCCTCGATGAACTGCATCGATTTCAACGCTGGATCGAGCCTGCTCAGGATCGGACTCGCCGCATGACGCAGCTCCCAGATCTCATGCTGCTCGCTCGGTCCAAGGGCAACTCTCGTCACTGTTGCGCCAGCATCATTGAATGCCCTCGCGAGCTGACCCGCTGCAGCTTCAGACTCCTTATCATTCCCGCCCTCGACTTCCGCGAGCAGAACCGCATTGGTACCAGACGGGAGATCGTCGAGCGCGGAGACGCGCGACTCTGATCCTGCGGACGCCGCAACGTCGAGAAACGTTTTTTCGAGGAGCTCGCATGCAACGGCACCTGCATGTCTTGCTTTTACCGCGGCAACAACAGCACTGTCGATCGATGTGAATGCGCCAAGCACGCTGCTGCGCTTTCGCGCGAGCGGCGCGAGGCCAACCTGCACGCCGACAATTATTGCAAGAGTTCCTTCGCTGCCAACGAGGAGATCGATCAGCTTGCGAGTATGCGCATACGCGGCGATGCCATAGCCCGATGAATCCTTTGCGACACCCGTGTGAATGAGGGCGTCGCTCGTCACAAGCCTGGGATCGACATCAGCAATAAAGCGATCGAGAGCAGGAATTCCTTTCGGCAACGGAGCGAGGCGCGAGATAGTCGCGCGAGATCCATCGTCGAAAACACAGTCGAGTGCGATTACCCAGTCGCGGGTCGAGCCGAAGCGCAGTGTGTGCGCGCCCGCAGCATTTGTCGAGACCATTCCACCAATCGTGCAGTAGGCGCCGCTCGATGGATCGACAGGAAATCGCAGGCCGCTCTCGATGGCCGCGTGATTCACGTCGTTACGGATTGCTCCAGGTCCAACTTTTATGGAATGGCTGTGCAGATCAACTGGCCCGATCGTATTCATCCGGCTGAGATCGACGATCACTCCCGGACCGATCGCACCGTTGCCCATGCTCGTTCCCGATCCGCGCGGCACGAGGGATAGCGATCGCTCGGCCGCCCATCGAACGAGCGTCACGACATCATCTGCGTCTGCTGGAACAGCGACTGCCGCGGGAACGATTCTTCCGATGCCCGCCGCTTCAGCATACATCGCGCGTGCGAGCTCGTCCGACCGGTACGTTCCGCGAAATCCTGCCGGCGGAATGTGACAGCTCGTCAAATGCTACAACCCGAGCGAGGTGACTTGCGGCGGATTCTGGGAGTAATCGTAGAATCCTTTTCCGGATTTTCTACCGTACATACCGGCGATCACCATTCGCTTGAGCAATGGCGGCGGCGCGTATCGCTTCTCGCGATACTCGTTGAACATTATCTCTGCGATCTTGTATGTCGTGTCGAGCCCGACAAAATCAAGAAGAGTGAACGGGCCCATGGGATATCCTGCGCCGAGCTGCATTGCCTTGTCGATATCCTCAACCGTCGCGACGTTGGCTTCGAGTGCGTTTATCGCGTCGAGCATATACGGGACGAGCAGCAGATTCACGATGAACCCTGAATTGTCCTTCGCGCGCACGGGCTCCTTGCCGAGCCTCTTTGCGAACTCGTAAGCAATCTCGACTGTCTCATCGCTCGTCGTGATTGTCCTTACAACTTCGACGAGCTTCATAAGCGGAACAGGATTGAAGAAGTGAAGGCCAAGCATTTTCTCGGGGCGTCCACATGCTGCCGCCATCGCTGCGATCGTGAGACTCGATGTATTCGACGCGAAGATCGTTTCGGCAGGACAGATCTCGTTGAGATCCTTCCACATTGCGTTCTTCATCTCGAGATCTTCGACAACTGCTTCGATTATGATGTCGCACGATGCCAGCTGAGCGAGATCCGTCGTGAAGCTCAGCTTCGACAACGCAGCATCACGCTGCTCGGCAGTGACTTTTCCTTTTTCTATTCCCTTGTTGAGAACCTTGTCGATTCCCGATCGCGACTTGTCGATGACCGGGTCCGAGACTTCGCGGACAATCGTGTCGAGGCCTGCCATTGCTGACACCTGAGCGATTCCGCTGCCCATCAGGCCGCCGCCAAGAACGCCGACCGTTCTGATCTGACTCACCTGGTTCTCCCTGTTGTTCCGAATTCGAGCCTGTCGAGTGTCTGCTCGAGCGCGAGCTGTGCGCGCATGATGACCTGTCGATGTCCTTTGCCAACCTGATATCCTGCGGCCGCTCCAACGAGTGTCGGGACCGCAGTCGCGCTTCCGACAATCATGAATGCCTCAGGCGCCGCGAGGATCGAGCCGAGAACTGCAACAGCGCCGCTGCCGAGTATTCCGGTGATGAGGGCTGCTGTTCCTGCTTTTACGCGGGAGCTCCGGCTTTCTGACATATCGGCATCGAGGCGAACTAGAACGCGCTCACTGTCGACAGGAATTATCGTTGCAGCAACCTGCGTTGCCCGCATCAGATGATATCCGCGTCCGCCAAGATTGAGGTTGCGCTGCACTGTTCCAAGGAATCCTGATTTCGGTTCCCACGTCACTCGGTCAGGAAAGCGGCGTTGAACGCGAAGGCATTCTTCGCGCTGCATCCACGAATCGAGTGCGGCAAGAATGTCCTCGGCTTTGCCTTTGACTGTTCGCGAGGCGGTCGCAACTGCGGGGCCGGTTATGCTCGCGACAAATCCTGATTCTTCGGGAACGATTATGCGCGATCGCTCCTCTGCCAGCGCTTGAGTCAACAGCTCCTTGCTGATCCCGGCTTCTTTTCCAATTTCAATCAGCTCGGCTTCAGTCAGCATCCCCGACTGGTCGCGGTTGGCATTAGCTGCCTGCAGCTCGGTTGCGCGCGCGAGCACTCGTTCGATTGCGGTGCGATCCAGTGGAGCTTTGGCCGGAAGATTGTCGGGCATATATGACATCAAAAATAAGGCAATGACACTCCGCTTTTCTAAAGAGCCGCCAGCCGCTAGCAGGTAGCGGGCGTCCGATGCCGGAGTCCGACCGCCGGCGACCAAGAGCCCCAAACTCTTAGCCGCGTGGACGAGCCTCTTTTCTTCGGATCGGGCGGATGATCCGGATTCCTTCACTGCAGTGATGCAGAGGCTGGCTCAGGGAGCTGGACTTTAAGGTTAAAAACAAAAGATCAGATCATAGAGCCAGCATCTGTCTATTTAGTTAGAAGGAATCCGGCTCATCCGCCCGATCCGAAGAAAAGAGGCTCGTCCATGCGGCTGAGTACAACCGTTATATGCCCCCCAGAACTATGTCGAGTTGCCGCGAAATTGCGCTCACAATTCCCTCCGGCAACGAAAACACCGAGGTAAACGAGCCCGTTGGGCGATTTGCCGAGCGGAGATAGTACGCCTGGTATCCCGGATACAGCTCGGGCGCAATCTTCTGCAGCAGCATCGCACCAGCGCGAACAGTTCCGGCTGCGACGTAGCGATCGGTCAGTCCCTCGCGCGTTTGCGTTGGCGTGACATTGTCATTGACTGCCGTCTGAACGATCTGACCGACGAGCTCGTGCGCGAGAACGTAAATGGCCTCCTGCGACTCAGCGGGGCGCAGCGGGAAAGTCACAGCAGTCGAATTTTCCTGCTTACCGGCAGTAAGCGTTCGTCCTTCGCCGTCGAGCGGAAGCGAGAGAATAATTTCACCGCCTGACTGACTTGTGTTATTGAGGAATCGCTCGAACCGGTTGCGATACTGATTCCATTGATCACGCGTCGCAGTTAGAACCGTTGCGCGCTCGCGCTGCTGCTGATCCCAGTACGCGCGATAGAACTTGTTGTTCTCATCGCGAATTGACTGAACGAACAGCTGCGCAAACTGCTGCTCCGAGTTGCCAGGAAAGTATCCTGCAAGCAATTGAATCAGCGATGCCGTTTCCTGGTTGCTCGCGCGGCGCGGATCGCCTTCGGCCCTGAAAAAGATGTCGAACGCCTGCAGCATCTCGTCGAGATTCGCGAAATACAACGGAATGAACTGCGCATTCACCAGCCGCGGATTCTGCGCAAACCGGTTCCGCAGGTTCGCAACGTTGACATCGAGCTGAGTCGTGACATTCGCGCGGCGCTTGAGATCAGTCAGCTCCGCTTTGTAACCGCGCTTGAAAAATGGAACGAGCGTCGTGTCATCCTGGATCATCGCGAATCCATGAAGCCACAGATCGACATGCTCGTAGGTGTTGATCGGCCACTCGCTCGGCGGCGTTGTCGAAGCCTGGTCAGTCGTTCCTGTCGAGCTGCCGCCGGTGCCGCCGCCGACCGTTGCGCATCCCGCGAGCACCGCGATTCCGGCAACCCACGCAAACCGCGCAATTGTACGCATTCTCAGGCCTCCGCTTTTTTAGTTGATCGCCTCCACGATTAGCGCGATGCCCTGGCCACCGCCGATGCAGGCGCTGCCAAGACCGTAGCGCTTTCCTTCTGCACGGAGTGTATGCAGTAGATGGGCCGTGATTCTCGCTCCTGACGCAGCGAGGGGATGGCTGAGTGCAATTGCGCCGCCCTGTCGATTGAGCTTGTCCCGCGGAATCCTGAGCTCGCGCTCGACAGCGCATGCCTGCGGGGCAAATGCTTCATTTACTTCGATGAGATCCATGTCGTCGATCGACATTCCCGCCTTTGCGAGTGCCTGCTTCGATGCCGGAACGGGCCCGATTCCCATGATCTTCGGGTCGACTCCGGCAATTCCCCACGATACCAGCCGGCCGAGCGGCTTCAGCCCGCGGTCAGCCGCGAAGTTGTCACTCGAGATTACAAGTGCGCCCGCGCCATCGCCGATACCTGACGCGTTGCCCGCAGTGACGACTCCATTCTCGCGAAAGACAGGCTTGAGCTTTGTAAGTCCTTCGAGTGTCGATTCGGGACGCATGTGCTCGTCGCGCTCGAACATCTCGGTCTGTTTCGTCCTGGGGTTTCTCACGGGGACCGGAACGATCTCGTCCTTGAATGCACCCGCTGCCCACGCATCACGTGCGAGATGCTGCGATCTCAAGGCGAACTCATCTACGCAGGAGCGATCGAGCTTGTACTTGTCCGCGAGATTCTCGGCGGTCTCAGCCATGGGGAGATTTACGTAGCTGTCAGTCAGCGCGGCCCAAAGCGTGTCTTCGAGCTGAGGCGTTTTTCCGAGTGGGATTCCCCATCTTACGCGCGCGACATGAGGAGCCTGCGACATCGAGTCAGCGCCGCCGACAAGACACACGTTGGAATCACCCAGCATGATCTCCTGCGCGCCGCTCACGACGGATTGAAATCCCGATCCGCAAAGACGATTCAGTGTGAGTGCAGATGATTCTTCCCGGCATCCCGCTTTGAGCGAGACATGTCGCGCGAAGTACGCTGAGTCGGCAGTCGTATAGAGCACGTTGCCCATGATTGTGCTATCGACATCAGCTGCTTCGATACCGGCCCGCTCGATTGCTGCCTTCGCTGCAACGGTGGTGAAATCAGAAACCGTTACGTCCTTCAGCGTTCCGCCGAAAGTGCCGAACGGGGTTCTTACAGCGGAAAGAAAAACAACCTGGGTCATCAACACCTCTTTATATCGCGTGCCGCGGGTCGAAAAGTGTGGCGCTGTCGCGTGCGGCGTTTGCCGTTTTCAGTGATCCGTTGTCCGTAAACGGCGAACGGCCGACGGATGACGGTTCACGGCAAACGCGATAGCGCATACATCGTGAGGAGTATTACCCCACTCCACGTCCACAGGTAACGCAGAATTTCCATCCTTTCTCGAGCTCGCTCCCGCATGCCGGGCAGCGCGATATCGAAAGGTTGTTTCCGCAATGCGGGCAGTACACCACGGCGCGACCTTCGGGCAGCGTGCCTCCGCAGAAGCGGCAGCCCTCGGGCAGCGATGCGTTGGTCATCGACGAGAGCGCAGCCGGTGCCGCGCGTGACGCTTCCACCGGTGGCGGTGGCGGTGCAGGCTGTGCCGGCGCCGGCGATGAGACAGGGAACGTCGCATTGATCGGCGCCGCTGGTCTCGCCGGCGGTTCCGATGGAGCAGCAGCGGGAGCGGGAGCAGCTTGAGCAGGCTCATCGGCGCCGGATACAGTCAACGCACGAATGCGGCGCAGCGCTTCAGGTGCGAGGGAAACCTTCGACGAGGCAAATTCACGGAACGCCCCCGGATCTCCGTGACCGGATTGCAGCTCTGACTTCAGCTTGTCGCGCATCGCCTGATCGGTGAGCAGATAGTCGCGCTCACCGGAAAGAAGGCGGCTCACCGCAATCTCATAATCCTGATTTGTCTCGATTCCGAGCTCGCGACGATGATGCCGGTAAGGAATCAGCGTCTCGTACAGCTCCTGCACCGTAAAAGGCAGAGTGAGATACTCCGAGTGCCGGTGCCTGATATTGCTCACCAGGCGATGAAATACCCTGTCTAGATCGTCCATACTTTCCGCGTTGGCTTGAAGTTCCGTGCCTCAGGGAATGGTGCTGTCTCCATTACCCCGCTGTTCTGATTCCGGTGTGCCGCGATCCACTCGTCGAACTGCGATTGAACGACTCCGCGTGAGCACGACTGCTCTGCCGCTGCACGCGTTGCGAGATGATTCGCATATTCATTCTGCGGCTGGCCGTTATGTCCGCGCACCCAGTTCCATTGAGTCTCGAACGGCTGTACTGCGGCGACTGCACGCTTCCACAGCTCGAGGTTCTCGATTGGTCCGCCTTTTCTCTTCCATCCGCGTGCGACCCAGCCCTGCACCCACGATCGCATTCCTTCGACAATGTATCGCGAGTCACTCGTGAACACGACGTGAAACGGACGATTCATCTTTGCGAGCTCACTGAACGCCTCGATCACCGAGTGCAAAGCCATCCGGTTATTCGTCGTTGAGGGTTCCGACACCCAGTAATCCCAGCGCGCGAGGCTCCCGCCGTCGAGCATTTCAATCACTCCACCTGCTCCGCCGGGATTTGATCCCTCGCGGCCGTTGCCGAGGCATGATTCGTCGGCGTAGATGGCGACGATTTGCGGATCGGTGTGCGATCCGGGCTGGTCGGAGTCGAACAGAGAATAATTCACTGCGGGACTACCTCGAGCTTTTCGATTTCGTCGAGGAAGATCGTGATTTCCTCGCCCGTTGTCGGGTGAAGGATCGACATCGCCTCGCGATTTCCTTCCGACCAGATCTTTTTTGGGACGCCGACGTATTCAGTTCCGCGCCGCCGGACAGCTATGCGACGTCCATGAGTTATTGCGCTTTCGAGCGCATCGTACTGCCGTGTAGTGAGCTGCTTCAAGAATTCTCCGTCATCCATTCATATGCAACGCGCTGCAACACTGCGGCCGCTTTGTCGATCTCATCGACCGGAACGAATTCCTCCGCAGCGTGAGCAAGCGCAATATCGCCGGGGCCGAAGCACACTGCAGGAATTTCCGCAGCGTTAAGCAGTGCTGCGTCGGTCCACGCGCTCAATCCTTCCACCGGCGCTTTCAATCCCTCATGAATCAGTGCGCTCTCGAGTGCACGCACTACCGGCGCATCGCGCGTGACATCACTTGGCTGCTGCGCGGCGATCAATCTCAGTGAGACATCGAGCTCGGGCTTACGCGATTTAACCCGCTCGCACGCCGCCCGGACTTCGCCGAGCGCTGTGTCGTCCGATTCTCCGGGAATCGTTCTGCGTTCGACTCGAAGTATGCAGCGATCCGGATAAGTGGACATTCCGATGCCGCCGATAATCGTCGACGCGTGGAGTGACGGACGCCCGAGAAGATCATGCGACTTCTGATGCAGCGGACCACTTTCAATCGCATCGAGCTCGGCGAGAACGAGCCCGGCATGACGAATGGCATCGATGCCGACATCATATCTGCTGCCGTGCGCGGCGCGTCCCGTAAAGTCAATCTCGATCCACACGAATCCACGATGCGCTGGACAAATCGCAAGTCTCGTCGGCTCGGTCAGGATCGCGAGGTCTGCAGTAACACCGCTGTCGAGCAGCGCGCGCATTCCAAGTGATTCATACTCTTCGTCGGTGACTGCTGCGATCATAACCTGTCGCCTGGCATGCCTTCCTGCATCCCGGTGAGCACGAAGAGCACCGACGCACATCGCCGCGACGCCCGATTTCATGTCGCATGCGCCGCGGCCGTAGAGGCGACCATCGCTTATAGTCGCAGCAAACGGATCATGCGTCATCCCTTCGATACCGACGGTGTCGAGATGTCCCGCAAACATCATCGCGGGTGCGTCGGCCGGACCAATCGTCGCTACGAGATTTGGACGGCCCGGTACTGAATCACTGAGCGATACTGAAAAACCCCACTCGCTGAGAATGTCGGCAAGCTTTTCCGCAACGCGGCGCTCGCCCGGGCCATCTGAAGACAGAGCAGGGTTTCGCGAATCGATCTCGACGAGCGCGCGGGTGAGCGCGACTGCGTCTTCCTGCTGCACCGTTTACTTCCGCTTTGCTTTCGCTGCTTTCTTTGCGGCGGGCTTCTTTGCGGGAGCGGCCTTCTTTGCAGCTGGAGCTTTCTTCGCAGCCGGAGCTTTCTTTGCTGCGGCAGCAGGCTTCGATGATTTTGTTGCAGCCGACTTTGGGTGCGACGCAGGAGCATGCGATGCTGGTGCGTGCGATGCTGGTGCATGCGAAGCAGGAGCGTGTGATGGCGCATGCGACGCGGCTGGAGTCTTCGCAGGAGGCGGAGGCGGCGCAGCCTTTCGCTTTGGCTGATGCTCTTCGACCTGACGAATAAGCTTATCTGCCTCTTCCTGAGTCATCTGGCCGCGGCGTACCATATACTGAACCAGGTCGCGAGCGCTCTCGAGAACGAAACCACTGAGACCGGCAGCTGCGTTGACGACATCTTTCATCGCCGCTGCCATCTTGCTTCCGGCTTCGAGACTTATCTCGTGAGCTTTTGCCGCCATCTCGGCGACAGTGTCCTTGACGTCAGCGCCACGGTGGCCGGGACTTCTTTTTGGAGGCGTTGGCGCGCCGCCTTCGGGACTTGCGGGCACGGACGCTTTATCGTTCTCAGCCATCACACGCTCCTGATCTATATACGGTCGGAGTAGTTCAAACAGGGTAGGGAGCTCGACCACTCAGCCGGAACAGCGGAAGGAGGTGGGGTCGAGCGGCGGTAAGTATATGATTTTCCTGCACTAAAACAAGTAAGGATAAGGTAGTGCGTCAGGTGTTCACGAAAGTTAAGCGTCTCTTTCACTTCCCGGTTTCTAAGACATTATAAGAACATGATAACGCCAGTATATGCTCTCTAGCATCAAAGTTCTAGATCTCTCACGCGTACTCGCCGGGCCACTCTGCACGATGATGCTCGGTGACCTTGGCGCACATATTATAAAGGTAGAGCGTCCAGAGACCGGAGATGACACCCGGGGATGGGGCCCGCCCTTCGATGACCGCGGGGAAAGCGCTTACTACCTCTCGGTCAATCGCAACAAAAAGAGTGTCGCGCTCGACCTCGAAAACGAAGCTGATCGCAGCCTTATCGCAGAGCTGGCGGCTGAAGCCGACGTGGTGGTCGACAACTTCAAGCCCGGAACGCTCGAAAAGCGCGGCATCGATCCGGGTGATTTGCTGACAAGAAATACCAGGCTCATCTGGTGCACGATCACGGGCTTCGGGGAATCGAGCCCGAGGGTCGGATACGATCTCGTCGTCCAGGCTGAATCAGGATGGATGGCGATCACCGGCGAACCCAAAGGCGAGCCAATGAAGGTTGGAGTCGCGCTGGCCGATATCATTGCCGGAAAAGACGCGACGATCGCAATTCTCTCCGCACTCGCTTCGCGCGATGGCACTGCACCCGGAAAACGACGCATTCACATTTCGCTCTCCGCGAGTGCGACGGCAGCACTCGTCAATGTCGCGCAGAATTCACTCGTCACGGGACGCGATGCAAAGCGATGGGGCAACCAGCACCCGAACCTCGTCCCGTATCAGCTCTTTCATGCGGCTGACCGCCCGATGATCGTCGCTGTTGGCAACGATGCCCAATGGCATGCATGCGCGCGAGCCCTTGAACTCCACGATCTGGCGAGCGATGAATTGCTCGCGACGAATGCCGGCAGGCTTGCCCATCGCGACAGGCTGGTAAGCACCGTCGCTGAGAAATTGAAATCGAGACCAGCCCGGGAATGGATTACAGATCTCGATCGTGCAGGCGTTCCATGCGGAATCGTGAAGTCAGTGATCGAAGCCCTCGGCGATGTGAGCGCATCGCCGCTCACTGGTATTGCGCCCTCAGTACCGGGATCGGTCCGTCTCGCTCCGCCGCGACTGGATGAGCATGGGCAGGAGATTCGCGTAAAAGGCTGGGGCGCATTCACGAGTTGAATTTCGTCTCAGTGATAATTCTTCTGTCGAGATAGCGATTTATACATTACACTAGCGCCGTGACTACGACTGCCACGACGACGACGGCCGCCCCCTCAGTCCAGCAGGCCGATGCGGATCAGGAGATCATCACACGCGTTCTTGCCGGATCCAAGGACGCGTTTGGAATTCTGATTCAACGCTACAGCGATCCGCTTTACCGCCACGCACTCGGCATGACAGGAAGTCCGGATGTTGCGGAAGACATCCTGCAGGCGAGCTTCATCAAGGCGTACCAGCATCTTGGTGAAGTGCGTGGACGGTTCGATGCCTGGGTGTTCCGCATTGTTGCGAATGCCTGCAAGGACTGGCTGAAGAACATCCGCCGCACTCATGTGAGTTACGAGGAAGATGATCAACCGTCTTCGTTGTCTACGCCGGAAGAAGAGATGGATCGCAACGAGCTGCGCACTGATCTCGAGTACGCGCTGTCGCGGCTTCCGGAATCACTGCGTGAAGCGTTTGTGATGAAGCACGTCGAAGGAAGATCATACGAAGAAATGGCAGAGCTTCTCGAGACAACGGTTGGAGCTCTGAAAATGCGAGTCCATCGCGCGCGCGAAGCGCTGCAGGCATTACTCGAGGAGAAGTACGCATGAGCGACGAAACACCGGGAGCACCACAGCCGGAGAAAAAGTATAGAAAGACGCCCCCCGCCACGCCCGCAGTTCAAGCCTGGCTCGACGGCGATCAATCACGGGACGAGTTGGGCACTGCAGATGAGCAGGAAACTGCGGAGCTCTGGGCCCGCATCAACAATGAAGCAGCGAGTCTCAGAACACGTCACACGCCGATTCACGTGCAGAGCCGCATCATGTCGTCGCTGCCTGATGTGCCTGTCGTGAACGAGCCGCTCGCTGAGCCAGCGAAGAAAATGAATCCTGCAACAACGGTGATTGCAGCAATCGTCATCCTTGCAATCGGCGGGCTGATCGGGTTCATGCTCGTGAGGTAACTGTCCCGTTCGAACACTCGAAATGACGCCGGGGAATCCCGGCGTTTTTTCTTTTTGGGCCCCCTGCTTGCAGCCCGACTTGGGATGTACCCACCAGATACGAGCGGGAGGCAACATGAAGCTCAGAACACTCGGAGCGGTTGCCGGCTTGGCAATTCTGCCAGCGATCACATTCGCGCAAACGCCGACACCAACTCCAACACCAACACCGACACCAACTCCAACACCAACTCCAATTCCAACTCCAACTCCAACTCCAACTCCAACTCCGACGCCGACTCCGACTCCGACGCCAACACCAACACCAACTACAACAACGGATTCGACAGTCACGACAACACCGACGACCGGCACAAACCCAACAACTATTCCGACCACTGAGCCGACGGTTACGAATCCAACCACCGGTACCAATCCAACGACTGGAACCAACCCGGTCAACCCGACGAATTCGAACACCACAAATTCCGGCGTGAGCACCGGAAATCAGAATTCAACCGGGACGATCAACACGAATTCGCTGAATACGAATTCGAACCTCAACACGACAACGAACACCAACAGCACGACCACTGGCGTAACGACGGGAACCACGACTGATACATCGACGCCAGTCAATACGACGACCACAACTACGGATGCAACCGCAGGCTCGTCGATGAACAACATGAGCACGTCCGGAGTTGCTGCTCCGATCATGAGCAACGGCGCCGCACCAGCGTCAGGATCTGCCTTCGCTATGGGTAACCGGACCGCTGCGCGCGATTCACTCGTTCAGCCCAAGCCCGTTCCGCCGAGTGATGGGACAACCTGCCCATGGGGCTGTCCGACTTCAAATGGAACCGCAGGGCTTACTGGACCGCAGTTCCTCGCGCTTCAGCAGGAGCTTCGCGATGCCAAGTGCGGACTTGCACATGTGACCGGCAGGCTCGACGCAGCAACCCGCACCGCGATTCGCACATGCGCCCAGCGCATGGGTGTCGCTAACAACGCGGCAGCAGTTCTTGTTGGCTTCGATATTGGTTTCAGCGCATCGGACGTGAATACATCCGGCTCGGGCGACGCAAAGCAGGAGGAGTAGGCCATCCACAGGTGGGGCGGATTCCGCCTCACCTGTTTCCCGCATTCCGATTTCTTTTGAATCCAATCCTGCATGAGAGTTATCGCGGCCTGTGGTTTGCAATCTTCCCGGCGTTCAGGACGGACAATCGATCACTCGAAGGAGGATAGAATGAAGCTCAGGATGCTGGCTGTTGCCGCCGGATTCGTAGCGCTGCCGGCGATCGCGGGTGCGCAGACCGATACGACGATGAAGGCGACGACGACGACGACGGTCTCAGCTGTAAAGGATTCAACCCTCGAACCAAAGCCCGTCCCGCCATCGGACGGAACCACCTGCCCGTGGGGCTGCCCGACTTCGAGCGGCGCGGCTGGACTCAGTGCTGCACAGTTCCTGGCCCTTCAGCAGGAGCTCCGGGATGCAAAGTGCGGCAACAATCACGTGACCGGCCGCCTCGATGCCGCGACCCGCACGGCGATCCGCAATTGCGCCCGCAAGCTTGGCGTAGCGAACAACGCAGCAGCAGTTCTCGTCGCGATGAACATCGGCTACAGCGAGTCCGATGTGAACATGAAGCAGGAAGAGTAGAGAAAGCTTTCTAGAATCCGGGAAGCATCAGCTGCTCCGAGGGGGTGAGGCGCTCAGGCGCTTCATCCCCTTCGTCGCTTTCCATCCTGCTCCAGCTGTCGACGCGGTATTTCGCGCAGATCCGGTCGAAGAACTGCGCGAGGCCTTCACGATATTTTGCACCAGCGTTGTAGCTGCCCGCGTACGTGTTGCGGTATCGCTCCTCGAGATGAGGAAATTCCTGCGCGATGAATGGCAGATATCTGTTGCGCGCAGTCGTGCGCAGTCGCAGCGCGCATGCGCCGACATAAGTCGCTCCTGCTTCGCTGACTGTTTTCACGAGTGATTCGAGATCACGCGGATTGTCTGTGATTCCAGGCAGCACAGGCATGCAGTTGATTCCCGCGTCTATTCCCGCTTCCCGCAGGCGCTTCAGTGCCCGCACCCTCGACTCCGGTGTCGGTGACCTCGGCTCCAGTCTCCGCGCGAGGTCCCGGCGCAGCGTTATCAGCGAGAGGTGAATGTGCAGCTCCGATATGCGATTGATTCTCGAGAGCACGTCGATGTCGCGCGTGATCAGCGGGCTCTTCGAGATGATGCTGACCTTGAGGCCTGGATGGTCTGCGAGCACTTCGAGTATCCGGCGAGTAACGCGAAATCTTCTTTCCGCAGGCTGATACGGATCTGTCGCTGTACCGATGACGATTGTCTCGCCCTTTAACAATGCGAGATGCCTGTCGCTTCCATGGCGGAGCGTGCGGGCGAGAACGTCAGGCGCATTCTGCTTGACGAAGATGTTGCGCTCGAATGCGAGCCATGGCGGCATCTGCTCGTAGCGATCGCTGAGCATATCCTCCATCCGGTCACCATCGTGCGCGCGCTCCATCACGTAGCGGTGCGTGTATCGCGCGTAGCAGTACGCGCATCCGAAGGCGCAGCCGACGTAGGGATTGATCGACCAGAACCCCATCCCTGTAACTTCCGGCCCATTTAGAACGTTTTTCGCAAAGGACGAGTAGTATCGAATGTCCTTTTGCTGGCCGATTATCGGGAGCTGCCGCGATTCCTTCTCATACACGTCGCCAAAGAGCGGCTCCTGCTTTGCGAATCGCCTGGTCTTCGACTTCGAGAGACGCCTGCTCATGACCCGAAGATATACCGAAGCGCAAGCAAGCGGTAGTTTCCGCACTATCTTCCCGCCTGAGTGTTGGCGGGACTGCTCCTAAATACTGAGGTGACACATGGCCGAGCTCTTATCAGACATCGCGATTCAGCGTGAGCTGGGGAGTCTCACGGGCTGGTCACGCCGCGGCGAGGTTCTGACTCGCACATACTCATTCCGGAACTTTACGCAGGCGATGGAGTTCGTTAACCGCGTCGCTGTATTGGCCGAGGAGGCCAATCATCATCCGGATATCGATATCAGGTATTCGAAGGTGACGCTGACGCTGTCGACGCACGATGCCGGCGGAATCACAACGAATGACCTCGAGCTTGCGAAGGCAATCGACCGCGATTCCGGCGGTGAGTCGCCGGAGGAAGATTCGCTCGCTTAGGTACACGGATTTTCACAGTAACAAGCGGATAAGAAACGGGGCAACCTCGATTGTGGTTGCCCCGTTTCTTATCCGCTTGTTACCGTGAAAATCCGTGTACCCTAGTTTCTTCTTCCGCCAAGCACGCGAAGAATCGCGAGGAAGAGGTTCAGCAGGTCGAGATAGATCTGCACCGCAGCGGCAACGTACTCGTTCGGTCCATATACGTTGCGAATGCGCCACGTGTCGTACACGAGAAGCCCGCTGAACACGAGAATCGTAATCGATGCGAGAGCGAGGTCGGCGCCGGGATTGCGGAAGAAGAAGATGTTCAGAAGTGATCCGCCGATCACAACCCACAATCCAACACTGAAGAAGCTGCCCCACGCGCTGAAGTCGCGGCGTGATGCAAACGAGTATGCAGTGAGAATCGCGAACGCTCCGATTGTCATCATCGCTGCCTGTGTTATCAGGCCTGGCCGGGTCTGCCCGTATACGTAGAGGGCAGGGGAGATCATCATTCCGGCGCCGAATGCGAACAGGAATACCAGCGCGATGTTGAGAGGGAATGACTCCTGGTAACGCATCACGGCAAACAGTGGCGCGACGAATCCGATGAGCGAAAGCCACGGATGTTGTGCGACCCATGTGAGCACTGCCGGCTGCGACAGCGCGAACATCGAGCCGACGATAGTGACAAGTACGCTTACGAATACCAGTGAGTAAGTGCGGCGAACGAGCGTCGCGCGCTCTTCGCCTGTGCGAACAATGGTACCAGCGGGAAACGATACACCCATTTTCTGCTGCTCCGTCTGTGGGGGGTAGTTCAGGCTGGATTATACACCGTGGACCAGGGTTTGGTGCGTTTCGCGGGACATAAGGTGGCGCTCGCCATCACATCCGGTGATGACTCGCAATCACATCCGGACCGAGGCGCAGGAATCTCGCTGCGTTGTTGTAGAGAATGTCGCGTTTCTGCGCCTTGCTGAGAAAGGGAGCCTCTTCGATCGCACGAATTGACGGCTCGATCACGCCGGGCCAGATCATCTGATCGCTGCCGAACATCACGCGATCACCATACCCCGCCTCCACAATTCCCCTGAGGTAATTGTAGAACACGCTCCGCGGCTCCGTATACACGATGCTCGCGATGTCCACATATACCTGGGGATGGGCGAAAAGGAGCGCCCGCAGGGGCTCGAGCATCGGATATCCTGCGTGCATGATATAAATACGAAGCTTTGGATGCCTGACCAACACGTCTTCAAGCAATAGTGGATTGCTGTTGCGCGCGCGATATCCGGGATTCCCGAAGTAGGGATCACCCGGACCGCCGGCGCCCATGTGTATACCAACGGGAATGGACAGCTCTTCTGCAAGCGCCCAGTACGGCTCAAGTCGTTCGTCGTTTGGTGGAATGCCTTCGTACTGCGCCATCACTTCGCCGAGCACCGCGAATGCGCCCTGATCGTGTAGTGCCCGTACGCTCTCAGCTGTGCGCCGGGCAACGTGACTATGCCCGCTATCCACGCCAAGCCGAAGGTCAAGTCCGGCGATGATTCTCTCGCCGCCCGCCGCTTTCCACCGGGACATTAACTCAGGCTCTCCGCTGACCATCCCGATGATGTTGCGTCGCTTCATCACTTCGATTGTGGAACGCATCACCTCCTCATCGGTCTTCGCCGCAAAAATTGGATTTGCACAGGGCGGGATGGTGTTGACCGTGAGACCCTCTTCGATTGGCTTCGGCAGATCCCATCGCGGCATTTCGCGAAACGGTGCGCACATCGGCGGGGGATTTGGCCCCATGTAATCCGCATTTCGCGCATGCAGGTGCATGTCGATGATGGGCTCGCGCGATTGTGCGAGCGCAGACGACGCGATGAACAAACCAGCGACAAGAATTTTCATCTCGATTCCTCGAGATCGGCTACGAGCGCAGGAAGATCCGTTATCCGCTCGAGATATCTCGTCGGTGCATAGGGATCCAGCTGCTCACGGGTAAATGGTCCCCACAAGGCTGCGACGGAAACAACGCCCGCTGCATTTCCCGACGTGATGTCATGTGGGGAGTCGCCGAGAAAAAGCGCCTCATGCGGCTCGTATCCGAGCTCTTCGAGTGCCATTCGCACAGGAAATGGATCAGGCTTGTGAAGCTTCGCGTTGTCCATGCCGATTCGCGTCTTCATGTGCTTCATGATCCCAACCCACTCGAGACCACGATCCATCATCTCGTTGGATTTGCTCGTGACGATTCCCATCGGGTGCCCGCGCTTCTCGAGCTCGTCGAGTGTCTCGAGAACACCGGGAAACGCAGTCGTCAGGCGATCGTGATGCTCGCGCTGATAAGTGCGATATCGCTGCGTGAGCTGCTCGACCTCTTCATCCGAATTTGCGAACGCGGCGAATTGTTTCCTGAGTGGAGTGCCTATTCCCGCAATCCACTCTTCATCTGTTGGAGCAGGATTGCGTCCTTCGAACGTGTGCCGCGCGCACGCGAGAAGAAGCCCGATGGTGTCGATGAGTGTCCCATCGAGATCGAAGAGAACTGCAAGTGGACGTTGTCGCATGTTCGGAAAGTTATTTCTTTTGCGGCAAGGCAAAGGCGATGATGCTGTCGCCTCTTCCCCAATCCTCGCCGCCGCCTGCGGCAATCACGACGAATTGTCTGCCGTTGACGACATAAGTCATCGGCGTTGCACGGGCACCCGCGGGCAGCTCACCGCGCCACAACTCACGCCCGGTCTCGATGTCGAAAGCGCGAATGGAGCGATCCATTGTCGCACCAACGAATACGAGACCACCGGCAGTGATGATGGGGCCCCCAAGATTCGGGAGGCCGAGTGGAGGACCTGCCGCCGCCTTCATCTGCGGTGCCATGATCGATGGATCACCAAGCGGAACACTCCACGCATGCTTCCCTGTATTCAGGTCTACAGCGACGAGGGCGCCCCACGGCGGCAGCGAGCAGGGAATCCTGTTAGGCGAAACGAGAATCCGCCGGCGCATTACATAAGGTGTTCCGTGCATTCTCGTGTACTCGTCACCGAGACGGGAGGCGTTCTGGCGAACATCGGCCGTGTCGAGCTGGTCGACAGGAATAAGCTGCACCATCGATGCAAAGCGATTCACCGGCACCACAGCGATGTTGTGTGCCTTATCGTATGCAAGCCCACCCCAGTGCGCTCCTCCAACATTCGATGGAATGACGAGAGTTCCGCCAAGCGATGGCGGCGTGAACGTGCCTTCATTGCGCAGCGGACGGATCTGCTCTCTGCATGATGTAATGTCTTCACTCGTGAGTCCGAAGATGCTGTCGCTCGAGAAATGCTGCGGACTCAACGCCTGAACCGAGCTGAACGGCTGAGTCGGCGATGCTCGCTCTCCCATTATCGTGCTCGCCGGAACGCTGCGCTCTTCAACGTCGAAGACTGGTTTGCCGGTTGCGCGATCGAGAACGAACAGCTGTCCAGTTTTCGTAGTCTGCAGGACAACGTCCACGTCTTTGCCACCGTGACGAATGGTCGCGAGTGTCGGTGGCGATGCGATGTCATAGTCCCACAGGTCGTGATGAACTGCCTGAAAGCTCCAGACGACTTTTCCAGTCGACGCACGCAATGCGACAATCGAGTTCGCATAACGATTATCACCAGGCCGCTCACCGCCGAAATAATCGACACTCGGCGAACCTGTCGGGACGAACACGAGGTCGCGCGCTGAGTCGGCAGCGATAACAGACCATGCGTTAGCAGCACCGGTAGTGTGACCCATCGCGCCGCCCCACGTTTTCCATGCGGGATCTGCCGAGTCTCGGGGAACAGGATCCCACGTCCATCTCAGGCGACCCGTTCGCGCATCGAAACCACGAACCTCGCCGCTCGCTGCATTGGTGCGATTGTTGTCGGCGATCGACGACCCGCTGACGATCATCCCTCGAATCACAGCAGGTGGAGAAGTGAGCTGATATTCCGCGAATTCAAACGGCGTGTTGGTGAGTCCGCGTCGGAGATCGATTACACCGTCGGTGCCGAAACCAGTGCACTTTCTGCCGGTGCGTGAATCGAGAGCGAAAATTCTTCCGTCGATTGTGTTCGCGAAAATTCGCCGATGGCAATGCGCTGTTACAGGAGTGGTTCGATCGACCCAGGTCGATACGCCACGGTTTGCGAAATCGCCCCAGCCAGTCGTCGCATCGACATCAGCCTGAAATGTCCAAAGCTCTTTACCCGTGATCGGATCGAGCGCTGCAACTTTGCCGAGCGGTGTCGAGATGTAGAGCGTGCGATCGACCATGAGCGGTGTGACTTCCAGCTTTGCTGGACGTCGCGTCTTTATGTCGTTCTCACCCGTGCGATAGGTCCACGCGGGAACAAGTGAATTGACATTATCGCGAGTTATCTGCGACGCCGGAGAATAACGGTCACCCCCTGCGCTTCTGCCGTACGCGATCCATTCTATAGTATTGCCGGATTCGGTCTGTGCCGCGGTCTTGCCAGATGCCAGGAGAAGCAGGATTGCCGATGCGAAAAATGATTTCATCGGTGTCGAAGTTACACGCGTCCACGCAATGAACCAGAGAGCGCTTGCGTTTGTCCTTCTGTTGCCGTGGTGCAGCGTCGCGGCGCAGGGAGTAACAGCTTCCGGAATCAAAGGGCGCGTCGCATTGGGCGGGGATGATGCGACAGCGCAAGTCGAGATTCGCAACGACGCGACCGGTTTCTCCGCGAAAGTATCGACGAAGAACGGCCGCTTCCTGATCGCCGGGCTCGAGCCAGGCGGCCCGTACTCGCTGCGCGTTACCGCGATCGGCTTTGCACCCTTTCGCGACACACCGATTTTCCTGATGCTTGGAGAGCTTCGCGACTACAACATTTCTCTGGACCGCGCAGCTGCAAGCATCGACTCGATAGTGATTCACGAAAGCGATCGCTCCGCAGCGCGCATCGGTGGCGGCGTCGGGATGTTCATCGATACGACGACGCTCGAGCGCATGCCGACACTGAATCGTGATTTCTACGATTTTGCGCGGCTCGTGCCTCAGATATCGACGAAGATCAGTCTCGCAAATCCAGGGTTAACGGGCGGTGGTATTGGATTCCGATTCAACAACTTTCTCATCAATGGTATTTCCGACCGCACGCTGAGCGGAAATGTGTCGAACACTTTCGGCGGACTGCGGTCCATTCCTCTCGACGCAGTTCATGAGTATCAGGTATTGCTCTCGCCGTACGATGTTCGCTTTGGTGATTTTGCGGGCGCCCTCGTATCGGCGATAACCCGTTCCGGTACGAATAGAATGTCCGGGTCGGCTTTTCTGTTTGCGCGAAACGACGACCTCGCGAGAAGCGGCATCTCGGCAACGGGTTACGACCGTCTGCAATACGGGCTCTCCGTCGGAGGTCCAATCATCAAGGACCGCGCGCATTTCTTCATTGCCGCGGAGCTTCAGCGTCTCAAATCACCTGCACCCGGTCCGTACATCGGGCAGCCTGGTAATTCACTCCCCGTTCCCATCGATGCGCGCGACCTGGATCGTTTCGCCGCTATCATGAACAGTTACGGATTAGTGGCTGGGTCGGGAGGACGAGTCCTGAACTCCAACCCTCTTCAGAATTTCTTCACGCGATTCGATGCAGGCATTCCGCGCTGGCGATCTAATGCGAGTATCTGGGTGAACGTAGCAGCCGGCTCCGATAGATCGTTGTCGCGGGCCGACACATTTTCGCTGACGAGCGCACTCGCAACGAGAAAATCGCGATCAGCTACAACAGCGGTCCGGCTCGAGACAGTGCTGAATCCGCGCGGCGGCGCACATAACGAGATCATCGTTGCGAAGCGCTATGACCGTCAGGACCCGGAGCCAGATGTCGTTCAGCCAACTGTGCGGATCTCCGTTCCGTCGATCAGCGGCGGTCAGGCAATCATCAACTCGGGAACACAGGAATTCCTTCAGGATGCGTGGTTTCGCGCGGCAACCATCAGCATCAAGGACAACGTGGTTTTTCCGTTTGGCGCAAAGCATCTCGCAACAGCGGGTGCAGAGCTCGAGGCGTTCCGGCTGCGCCGTGGTGGAACTGGAACGGTGTTCGGCAGCTGGCGCTTTTTCAACCTCGACGACTTCTCGCGAGGCATCGCGGACCGGTACGATGTCAAAATTGATTTCGGGTCGGGAAGTGCACCAATCGAGGGAAAGCAGGTGGCAATCTTCGCTGGTGACCGGTGGGACCTTTCGTCGCGTGTGACAATCACCGCGGGCCTCAGAGGAGAAGTGTTGTCACTCGAATCGAGTGCGCCCTATCAGCAGCGAGTGGACTCGATGTTCGGCAGGCGCACTGATGTGCGGCCCAGGGCTCGCATCGAATATTCGCCCAGGGTCGGAGTGGTCTGGAAGGTCTCGCCGCGAAATGTGCTGAGAGGTGGCACTGGAATCTTTACGAGCAGATATCCGCTCGCATGGATCCAGTCTTCGTTGTCGAGCTACGGCATAGGTGGGACTCTGACATGCGTGCGGTCCGGCGGCGGACCTGGGACGCCACCGCTTTTCAGTTCCGATTATCGCTCACCGCCGCAGGCATGTGCGGGAGGATCGACGATCACGCAGGACTTTCACGGTGAGGTCGATCTCGTCGATCCCGATTTACGAATGATGCGCGTGCTCCGCTCGTCGCTGAGTCACGATCTGCATCTCGCGTCCAACCTTGTCCTGTCGAATGAGGCGCTCGCCACACGCAATCTTTCAGATTTCGTCTTCGTCAATCTCAACCTTCCTGATCCAGTCGCCACTGATTTATACGGGCGAGTGATGTATTCCACGATCAGTGCGGGCGGTGTCGCAGCGCCGAATGCGCGAACGCCGTTCGTCGAGGTAATCGATCTCCGGAATACTTCGCGCAATCGCTCATATCAGCTGTCGTCGCAGGTACGGCTCGAGCGGCAGGCAGGGCTGAGCGGCTCGGCTTCGTACACCTTCTCTCGAGTTCGTGACGTTCAGTCGCCTGCCCGCGTGAACACAACTGGTCGTGTCGCATGGTCCAGTGCTCGTGTCGTTTCCGGTCGGCATGACAGGCTGGCGCTCGAGCGATCGGCGAACGACATCCCGCATCGCGTGGTGATGCAGGGAGTTTATGGGAGGCGGTGGTCGGGCGGGCGATCAGAACTGGCCTTCTATTACATCGGCGAATCAGGTCGACCCTTTACGTACACTGCATTCGGCGCGCTTCCCGGAAGAGGCGACCTCAATGGCGATCGCGCAGTCGGCAATGACCCCGTCTACGTCCCGCGCAATGCGTCAGATTCGACCGAGATCAGGTTCAGCGGGATTTCCGATTCAGTGTCAGCTGACAATTCTCCGGCTGCACAAGCGGAGCGGATTGCTCGTCAGGCGCGTGCGCTCGACACGTTCATAGAGAGAACTCCCTGCATGAAAAGTCAGCGCGGAAAACTTCTGCGTCGGAATTCATGCCGCGAGCCATGGTCCAATACGACAATAGCAACCATACGCCATAACATTCGCGCGATCGAGCTCCAGCTCGACGCGTTCAACGTTCTCAATCTCATCGATGCAGATTGGGGCTTGAAGCGCGAAGCGCGGAGCGGTCTTCTCGATCATGTGGGACAAACGCAAGGATCCGCTGCAACGTCGCGTCCGATTTTTCGATTCAGCTCTGCCGCATCGGTGTGGACAGTGCAACCCGTGGAGTCTTCATTTCAATTGCAGGCGGCGGTGCGATACCGCTTCTAGAATCCTGCGCGCTCTCGAAAGCGTTCAATTCTCGGGTCGCCCTGCAGTTTCTCGACAAGTATCTCGGCGCCGAACCACACGAACTGGTCGTTCGTGAAGCTCTTGTCGAGCCATACGAAAGCGCTGTCTTTTTTCCCGAGCCCTGTATAGACGAGCGCAATGTCCACTGCGCCAGTGCCGCGCTTACGATATCTCTCGATCATTCGGTTCAGCAGCGCCTGGGCATCGCTCGTCCGTCCTGCTGCCCCCAGTGTGAACGCATGGAATGATTCGCCTGTTATTCCAGCTGGCTGTGCGATACGTTCGACCTCTGCGATTGCTTGCTGCTTCATTCCTTTTTTCAGATAGCACCATGCGGCGAACGTCGAGGCTCTCAACAGTGGCGGCTTGAGCGATCGAAGAGGCGCAAGCTGCGCGAGGGCATCGTCACAGCGGTTCATCGCGATATATGCGTGAGCAAGCTCGGCGTTAGCAGTTGGTGAGAGTGGGTCGAGTTTCACCGCAGTCCGCGCTTCCTTGAGAGCGTCATCTTGCCTGCCAGTGAGGATGTAAAGCTGAGTTAGCCATTCTCTCAGTCGCTGATTGGCTGGATCCAGCGCAACTGCGCGCTCCATCTCCGGGACGGATGCTTTTATCTGCCACGTCGATCGCATGAGCAGACTCCGCGACCCGTGCGCATCTGCGAGATCAGGGTCGAGCGACAACGCTCTCGTGATGAGAGAGTCGGCTACGTGAAGCCGCTCGACGCGCGTCATCGTCGTGTCGGATCCTGAGAGACGAAGATGCAGCCTCGCCAGCGAAGCGTAGGGTGCAGCGTATTGTGAATCGAGAGCGATTGCCTGATTAAGGTACTCGATTCCAGTTCGCACAGCGCTGTCACTGCGCATCAGTGCGGGATCGTTTCCGCGAAGAAATAATTCGTAGGCGGCGATGTTATGCGTGCCGGGCCGGCGCATGGCGGTGATTCCGGTGTCGCTCGTGCGAAGATCGAGCTCACGCGCAACTGCCAGCGCGATCTCATTCTGAACAGCGAACATATCCTCGATTTTCCGTTCGTAGGTCTCAGACCACATGGTCGATCCGTCCTTCGCGTCTATCAGCCGCACCTGAATGCGCATCGCGCTGTCGTCCTTTTGCACGCTGCCTTCGAGCAGGTTTGAAACGTGCAGGCTGTCGCCGATGGTTTTGACACTCGCGTTCGAATTTCTGAAAGCGAAGGCAGATGTCCGGGAGATCACTCTCAAGCCCGGTACGCGGGCCAGAACCGCAATGAGCTCTTCGGTGATCCCGTCTCCCAGGGACGCGTCGTTCGAACCTGCGCTCAGATTCTCGAGAGGAAGCACAGCGATCGATCGACCACCCGGTGGTTGTTGCGTATCACGAGTGCGAGTCAGCGACCATGCAGTCATGCTGATCGCAATGACGATTACAATCGTCGCAAGGAGTATCGCGTGCCTTCGATTCGGACGTGTCTGCGTAGCGGAGGCATTTTCGCGCGGTGCTCCAGTGTGATGCGAAGAGAGAGCTGGTGTTGGAAGACGAACGGGAGGGGGACCTGCCGCATCATGTGAGCGCGAGCGTAACTCTCTCGCGAGCTCAGTAATCTCGGGACTCGCAGCTGTGTTCAGCTCTCTGGCAACGAGCGCCTGATATCGCTGTCCATGCTGCAACGCTGCGGTATTGTCACCCGCGTCAGCGTATGCGCGCATCAGAGCAGCTGCAACGCTGGAGCTCAGTGGGTCGAGATCAGCAATCCTCTTCTGCCATTTCAGCCTCGAGCGATGATCGCCGAGTTTTTCTGCTGATGCCGCAAGATGTTCAAGTGCATCCTGACACGACCGAGCGAGGCGCGATCGCTCGATTTCCATCCATTGATCGAACTCCGGCGAATCATTGAGATAGAAACCGTCGAGGAAAGGACCATCGCATGCTGCGACCGCAGCTTCGAAGCTGCCGCTGCGAACATTCGATGCAAAGTCGCCGATGTCAGTGGAGACGACCGCCGGATTCAGCCTGACCGGGTTGACGCCGGAAAAAATAGACTGATCTACAGACTCACGAATCGCATACAACAACTGCTCGAGCGAATGTCTTGCGCGAGCCTGCGTAGAGTCAGGCCAGAAGAGAAGCAGCAGCTGGTCGCGCGACCTGCCGCGATCGAGTGAAGCTGCGAGAACTGCAAGAAGCGCGAGGCGCCGGTGATCGTGTCCGCTTTTGCCGAGTACAGTAACACCGTCGGGCCCGATGAGAGACGGCGGGCCGAAAGTCTTCAGGCGGTATGGCGGGTTGGACGCCCGCACTGCGGACGGCTCAGACACGGCTGCAACCTAGAGCGCGTGAGACATCGCTGCAAGAAACAAACTCTGATGCAACTCTGAGCGCTCGAGACGTGCGCTGAAGCCAGGCCTGAACAACCAATGAGCGATTCTCCGGAGATTCAGCGTATTACGATTTACGGAGGCTGCCCATGTCTGCTTGCTCTCGTATTCTCATGTTTACGAAGGGTCGCGTTGCCGATCTCCCGGTATGGTCGAAGGCGCGATGGTCGTCGTTAATCCGTACTTCAATCGCGCTGTGTGCTCTTGGCGCCGCCTGTGACAATTCGGGCCCGACCCGGCCGGATGACCCGCCACTCCTCGAGGTAGTTGTGCGTACCACCGGTGGCGATCCCGACAATTCCTATCAAGTCATCGTGGGGACTGACGCTCGCACTATCAGTGGATTCACATCGACGAGATTCAACGTTCCGCATGATGTTATCGCAGTACAACTGCTGGACGTGGCACCGAACTGTACGGTTACCGGTGAGTCGGAGCGATCGGTCGACATGCGGGCAACGGACACTGCCTCTGTCTCGTTCGAGATAAAGTGCGACGCGACCGGGTTCGAGATTCAGGTGCAAACAGAAGGCACGGACTTTCCAACTGCTTTCGCGGTCACGGTCGATGGGCAGCCGCTCGCCCAGGTGGGACCGAACTCGTCATATACCATGACGCGGCTGGCGCCGCGTACGTATCAGGTCACAGTCCAGCCGCCCTTCCCGAACTGCACTGCTCCCCCAGCTGCGACGGTCGACGTGGCAAATCGCATCGTGAAGCATCTCGACTTCAACCTCGTGTGCGCAGCAATCGACCGGCCGGAGCTGATAGCCTATGCGGTCGAGGTCGATGCGTTTAACACCATTATCGAAGTCGTCGGTCCTCGCGGGGGGAACACGAGCATTGTCGTGGCAGGGGCGCGTAATCCGACGTGGGCTCCCGACGGGAAGACGATGGCGTTCGAAAGCATGTATTGCGACCCGTACTATTCGTACTGGTACGGGTGCATCCTCGGGATCTCGATCGTAGATCCAGAGACCAAGGTCTCGAGACAGATCGCAGGAGGTGATGTCGGTAACGAGCTCGCGTGGTCTCCGACAGGTGACGTTATCGCCATCTCGAAGGTTCAGGGTGGCCGCTCCGAGATTTATCTCATGAACCTTGGCGGCCAGAGCACGAAGGTCAACATGCCTGCAGTGCAGCACGCTTCCGGCCCGGCATGGTCACCAAACGGCGATCGTATCGCGTTTCACTGTATTATCGATACCGGGAAGACCGACATCTGCATCGCCAATCGGGATGGAACCGGGCTCGTCCGGCTGACAAACGATGCGCATCTCGTTGGCAAACCTGACTGGAGTCCCGACGGGAACGACATTGTGTTCGCAAGGTCTCAACCCGGCGGCTCGACAGAGATCGCGTTCATCCCATCGGTCGGCGGCGATATTGTTCCGCTTGTTCCAGGGTTTGAGCCAGCATGGTCGCGAGACGGGAGCACAATCGTTTTCAGTCGCAGCGGTGGTCTCTTCACCGTGGGCCGCAACGGCGGGGAGCCAGTCCAGCTCACGCGCGGCAATCACCACTCAGCGGCGTGGCGAAAGTGACGTGGCGCCATGGTGTCGGTATCACACTCGCGGCGACTGCGTTGATCGCATGTGAACAAGGTGACATCAACGGAGTGCCGCAATGCGATACGCCAAGGTTCATCGGAGCGTCGCTGCGCGACAATCAATACAATGGACTGAGCTTCTTCGCCGATGTGAAAGTCAGCGAAGCAGACAGCGTGAAGGTGCAATATGGAGTGACCTCGCTCGACAGCATCACTCCTGCGTTTGCGGTTACATCTGATTCTTCAACGGCATTCGTTCTCGGACTGCTGCCGTCGACGCGCTATTCAGGCGCAATCATCGCGTACAATCACTGCGGCAGTGCGACGAGCAACGCACTTGCCATCAATACCAAACCGCTTCCACCTGATCTGCCGAGCTATAGTGCGAGCGGGTCAGAGCCCGGGTCCGGGTACGTCGTATTTGCCGCCGGCAATTACGGACTTGTCATCAACAACTCGGGACGTGTTGTGTGGTACCGGCATTTCCCGAGCGGGCCCGGGCTCAACTTCCAGGCGCAGCCTAACGGCCGGTTCGCCGCACGACCGAATGGAGAGCCGGGCTTTATCGAGGTTTCGCCGACTGGCGAAATGACGCGTGCTCTGACATGTGCGAGAGGACTTTCACCTCGCATGCATGATCTCATTGCGTTGAGTGATGGATCATACTGGCTCCTTTGCGATGAAAGCCGCATTGTCGATCTAAGCAGCCAGGGAGCCGGAAGTGTGAGGGTCACTGCTCAGACCGTCCAGCATGTCGATCCCAATGGCGCGTTGCTGTTTGAATGGAGCCCGTTCTCGAGTATCAATATCGATCTTGGCATTCTCAGAACGGAAGACTTTACAGCTTCAGGGATCAATTGGACTCACGGTAACGCGATCGATCTCGACACCGAGGGCAATGTGCTCGTGTCGTACCGCAACTTGAACGAGTTGATCAAGATCGATGTGCACACGGGACAGATCCTGTGGCGGCTCGGAGGAGAGAAAAGCGACTTCGCATTCGATGACATGTCTTCACCACCGTTTGCAAGACAGCACGGCGCACGAACAATAGGCACGACAGGGGTGCTCCTTCTCGATAATCTGGGCGAGCCATCATTCAGTCGCGCCGAGAGGTACAGCTTGAATCTCGTGACTCACCGGGCGCAGCTCGTTCAGCAATGCGGATACAATGCAGGTCTCGTAGCGCAGATTGGAGGCAGCGCTCAATCACTGAGCGACTCGCACACGCTCGTTTCATTCGGGAACGGGGCGGGTGTCGAGGAATATGATTCGACCGGTAAGGTTGTCTGGAAACTCGACGGCAGTCCGGGATACGTTTTCAGGGCGCAGCGGATCCACTCCCTCTACTTTCCCGGAGCTGGCGATCCACGATGACCTCGTTAAGTCAGGCGCATTGTTTCCAGGCAATGCCCATGTAGTGCGCCTTCACATGGGAAATGTCGAGTGAGGGTGAGCCACTCCGATGTGTTTTGGCGTATTCGACATTGGTGATCACTGCTGACTGGTGAGGAGGACTCCAGTGTCCGATCGAATCGAACGAATTGTCAATGTCATTGAACGCGCTCGAGCTTCATCGGTCCGATCCGCGCGCGCGCGATGGGGGATCCAGCTCCTCGCGGTGCTGTGCACTCTGAACGCCGCATGCGGGGGGGACACTGCGGTCGAACCCGACGAACCGCTCATTCTCGAGGTCTCAGTTGCAACATCCGGCGGAGATCCGGACTATTCGTATCAGATCGTTGCGGGTTCGCAGACTCGCACCGTTGGTCCTTACGCCTCGACACGATTCAGTCTGCCGCGCGGTGTCAGCACTGTGCGGATCCTGGACGTTGCGACCAACTGCGCAGTGAACGGCGCAGCTTCGCGTGAAGTAGATCTGCGGACGACGTCCAGTATCTCCTTCGAGGTCGCCTGTGAAGCAACAGGACTCGAGATCCAGCTGAATGCAGAGGGCAAAGATATTCCGCTCGGCTTTACCATCATATTCGATCAGGTCTCATCGATGAAGGTCCCGGCCAATACATCCTTCACGATGACGCGGATGGAACCGGGCGTGCACGAGGTCAGCGTGCAGACTCCATACAACAATTGCGTGACGCCGCCGGGCGCCACTGTCGAAGTGTCAAACCGCGTGGTGAAGCATCTTGACTTCACGCTGAGATGCGAGGCGATCGAAAGGCCGGAGCTCATTGTGTATACCGCCGATGCCGATGCCCCTGAGCACGGAGCAATCGAAGCCGTTGGGCCCGATGGCCAAGGCCGGAGGCGCCTGGTGGCAGCTGCCCGTAATCCGGCGTGGTCGCCCGACGGGAGAAGCCTGGCGTATGAGCACTGGGTCTGCGATGCCTACGATTACTGGTATTACGGGTGCATCCTCGGCATCTCGATCATTGACCCCGAGACAAGGGAAGTAAAGCAGGTCACACTTGGCGACTTGAGCTCACAGCCCGCCTGGTCTCCAAAGGCTGACGTCATCGCAGTATCCAGAATGCAAAGCACGCGGTCGAACATTTTTCTGGTGTCGCTCGACGGCCAGAGCACTAAACTGAATCTCGACGCGACGCTGAACGCTTCAGGTCCCTCATGGTCACCGGACGCCGAGCGCATTGCATTCCTGTGTGTCGTGGACCCGTTGAAAAGCGACATTTGCATCGCGAATCGCAACGGTACCGGATTCGTTCGTTTGACTTCGGATGCGCACGCATTCGGCAGGCCCG
>DASUXX010000234.1:0-16537 GCA_036377755.1 Gemmatimonadaceae bacterium | reverse complement strand
AAGGGAACTGGACTTGGAGGTTAAAAACCAAAACTCAGGTCTTAGAGCCAGCATCTGTCTATTTACTCAGAGGGAATCCGGCTCATCCGGCAAATCCGAAAAAAAAGAAATGTTCCATGCTGCTTAGACTTTCCCCGGAGTCCTCATGAGAACTTTCACCACTTCAATCGATGTAGCTGCTCCGCCATCGCGGGTGTATTCGGTAATGATCGATATCGATCGCTGGCCGGAATGGACTCGCTCTGTCTCGTCGGTGAAGCGGCTGGGCGACAAGCCGTTCGATGTCGGGACAAAAGTCCTCGTTCGTCAGCCAAAGCTGCCGCCTGCTGTGTGGAAGGTCTCTGCAATGGAGCCGAACCGCAGCTTCACGTGGATTGGGGGTGGTCCCGGTATTCACGTTACCGCAAAGCACTCAGTAGAGCCGGCACCGGGTGGCAGCAGAGTCACGCTCTATCTCGAATATCGTGGATTGATCGGCGACTTCTTTGCGAAGATCACTGAGCGGATTACCCGGACCTACATGAATTACGAAGCGCAGGGACTCAAATCACGAAGTGAAGATCCTTCGTTTCTCGCACGCTGATTCACCGGCTCGAATTCAACAATCTCTCCGCTGCCCTGATTCCGCTCGAGATCGCTCCTTCAACAGTTCCAGAGCTCGAAGACTCCGTCGCTTCACCAGCAAGATAAATCCGATTTTCGAAAGTTCGAGCGAGCGTTCGGGCCGCCGCGCCACCGCCAACTCCGACGTAGCTGTAGGCGCCGCGAATATCCGGGTCGTTGGACCAGTCATGAAAATGAATCGAATCAACTAGTGCTTCGATTCTCCTGCGAGTCGTCGCAAAAGTCCGGGCGAGCTCACTCATCGCGACATCTTCGACGTTCGCACTCTCCATCAGCTCACGGGCGGGCGGACCGCCGGCCCAGCCAACCAGCAACGGCGCAAGAAGCGGATTCTGCGTCCACCAGACATTGAACGGCCGCTCAGGTGAATGAACGAACGAAACGTTCTCCACCTTTTTTTCCCAGAACCGTTCCTTCACGATCACCGATACGTGAGCAACGTGTCCCATTACGAGCTTTTGCGCCGCATTGCGTATGGCAGGAATGTCAGGATCGAAAACGATGGAATCATCCTGAAGTGCGGGGAGCGGAACGGTAATGATTATCGCGGGCGCTTCGAACGCTTCTCCTTTCTCAGTTGTTGCTGAGACTCCGTCGCTGCTCCACGCCACTCGAACAACGCGCGACCCGCGTCGAATCAGGTTCGAGACATCGCGGGCAATGAAATCGATCAGCGCCGAGTAGCCATTCACTATGCGCGCTGCTTCGGCAGCACCTTCAGTCGGATTGCCTTGCTCGGCAAGTGATTTCTCACTTATCAAGCGCACGTCAGCGCCATTGAAGCCTTGCACGAATCCAAACGCAAGCTGACGCTCCCGAGCGAGTGATCGCCCACCCGGTTTGTCGTCGAGAAAATCCTGGAATGACCGGTCGATCTTTCGATCGGCGTTCATGTAGCTGAACACCTTTGCCATTCGCTTCCAGACCGGACCCTGCGGTGAAAGCTCACCGTCATCCGACCTGTAGTGATCACCAGTGACCGGAACGGTGACGAGTCTCGCCTCTTCGAGCAGCTTTCTCGTTTCCGGCGCATCGCCATGAATGAACTCGGCGCCAAGCTCGACAGGTATGCCGGCGAGCGTGCCCTCGAGCGTCATGACGCGCCCACCGATGCGGTTTGACGCTTCGAGAACGATCACCTTCTTGCCGGCACGAGTGAGTACTCGAGCAGCCATCAATCCGGCCGCGCCGGCGCCGACTATTATCGCATCAGTCATGATTGGATTTTCTTACCATCCGGATTGAACGCAGCTATCGTTCCCGAATGTCGTCCGCTCCCGTTCTGCGCACCGATCGATTGATACTCCGGCCGTTTACCGAGGCCGATGCCGAGAGAGTTGAAGAGCTCGCAGGGAACCGGCTCGTTGCCGACACCACGCTGAACATTCCGCATCCGTATCCGAAAGGCGCCGCTGCTCAGTGGATTGCAACGCAGCCGGAAGCGCTCGAGAAAAAGCAGGGCGTCACTCTTCTCGATAATGAATGGAGAGAACAATGGCAGAGAGGCAGCTAGTAAAATCGATCGACGCCGAGTACAGGCGGTACAAGGCGCTTGCGGAGTCGGCTCTCGCGCAGGTTCCGGAGGAGTCATTGTCAGCCGAAGGCCTGGCCGGCGGAAATTCGCTGGCCATAATCTGCTGGCACCTGGGCGGAAACCTTCAGTCGCGCTTTACCGACTTCCTGACGAGTGACGGTGAAAAGCCATGGCGACAGAGAGAGGAGGAATTCGCGCGCCGCACGGTCTCGCGAGATGAGCTCCTGGAGAAATGGAACGCAGGCTGGAGCCTTCTCTTTTCAGCGCTCGATGACCTGAGCGATGACGATCTCGTGAAATCAGTGACCATTCGCGGTCAATCGCTCGCAGTGCATGAAGCCCTGCACAGGTCGCTTGCGCATGCGAGCTATCACGTGGGTCAAATCGTATATCTCGCGCATGCAATTGTCGGCGGCGACTGGAAATATCTCAGCATACCGCCGGGTGGCTCATCGGCCTACAACGCAAATCCGCAATTCGAGAAGCCTGCGTCGCACGCAAAGGGACTTACCGACTCGAAATGAGTATGGAAGGTCGCCGGTATTAGCGACCTTCCATGGAACTATCGATCGTTCAGCAGATCCAGCGCGCGGCTCCTCATATCACCGCTCGGATCGTTTGCGGCAACCCGCTTCAGCATTGCGACTGCATCCTTCTCTGAAACCGCGTCCGCATAGACCTCGAGCGCTTTGTGGCGCACGTCGATGGGATCTTTTCCGTTGATCAGCGAGACGAGAGCCTTGAGGGCGGCCGGATCTTTTGAGTCTCCAAGCGCCTCGATCGCGTTCGAGCGAACGTTTTCGCTGCGATCGTTGCGGATCGCGAACATTATCGCTTCGATCGCGTCCGACCTTCCCGTTTCCATGAGCGTTTCGAGCGCTCTTATTCTCACCTCTTCTACCGGATGCTTACGTGCAATCTCGCGAATGACAGGAATCGTTCGCTCGCCCTGCACAGTTTCGCCGAGTGATTCGACCGCCTCGACCTGCACCTGGTCGCTGCGGCTGTTGTTCGCAAGCTCGACAAGGATTCCAACGGAACGCGCATCATCAACCTGCGCGATCGTTTCCACTGCTTCAGATCGCACGGATTCATCCGGATCGTTCGACGCGATCGACTTGAGGAGCTCGAACGCGCGCGATGGAGATTCATGGTCTCCAATCTCCTCGACAGCCTGCCGTCTCACATCGGCGTTTCTATCAGTCCGGGCAACTTCGATCACGATTGCCATACCATTGCGATCGCGCATGCCGGCGAGAGCCTCCACAGCCTTTCGTCGCAGGTCAGAGTCATCACCGTTGCGCACGTACCGTGACAGGAATGTAAAAGCCTTGTCGTCATTGCGATCGCCAAGCGACTCCACTGCATCACGGCGCATGTCGCTGTCGTCGAGCGTGCTGACGAATGCAATGAGCGTATCCGACGCTGCCGGGCTCTGCATCCGCGCAAAGGCTTCGATTGCTTCCCGCCTTACACCTTCATACCGGTCGGTGCGTGCCGTTCGCGAAAGAGCGGCCATGGCACGCGGATCGCCTGTTCTTCCAATTCCTTCAACCGCTTTCTGACGCACCTGCTCCGCTCTGCCTGAGTTCAGTATTGCCAGAAGAACCGGAAGGGTAGTGTTTGCATCACGGTGCGATCCAATGGCGGCGACGAGATCATGCTGCACATCCTCATCGCGGTTGGAGGAGACGAGTGAGCTCAAAATGCTTACGCTCTCAGCATCGGTCGCAGAATCGAGCCACACGAGTGGCCGATTCGCAAAGTACTGCGGCAGAATGAACGTGCCGAAGTGCACCTGCTCGACATGTTGCATTCCGCCTTTCATTCGAACAAAGACCGCTGTCGAGAGAGGCGAATGCTGGCCGACGAGTGGGGCGAGCGGCACACCATAGAAGACGAAGTTCGAGAGGTCACCGTTGCCAAGGTTCATGCTTCCGGTAAAGGTCGTGTTGCCCCCGAGACGCACAGGGAGGTCACTCGTATAGATCTTCGATTTGCCGGACTGATCCCCTGCGATCAGGTAGCCGATCCAGTAGTCGTTCGATCCGCTGTTGCTCCCCGCCCATCGTACGCGCTCAGCAAGCGAGCCACCCGCTGGCGACTTGATGACAGCCGATGGCTTCGCCTGCGACATATCGGGACCGCGGCGTTTCCCCGTAGAATCGCTTTTCACCGCTATCGAAGAAATTGGAAGGTACGAAGCCTGAATCGCGGCAAATGCGTCGTTGCCTGCAAACAGTGCAGCACCGATGGTAATGACACCGGCGATCCAGCGAGGCCCAAGGTCGAGATAAGCTTTCTTCCCCGTCAGCAGGCGCTGCGCGCGGCGAAGAAGCGAGCCGCCGTTCGCTGCCGCTGCAAGACCAAATCCCTGGTCCCGCGCTTCCTCGAGAACCAGAAGTGTTGCAGTGTAGTCGCGCGGATTGACTGCGCATGTTGCGATCGCGATGTCATCGCAGCAGTTCTCACGCTCTTCGCGAGCTCGCTCGGAAATCCATCGCGCGGCAGGGTGATAGAAGAGAAGTGTCTCGAGAACAGTCTGGAGGATGTTGACGAGGTAGTCGTTTCGCTTGACGTGCGCGAGCTCATGTGCGAGCAGCATGTCGAGCTGAAGCGGTGTAAGCCCGGTGATGAGGCTCATTGGAACGACGATTACTGGCCTGACCGCGCCGATCACTAAGGGAACATCGATCATTGTCGATTCGAATGCTCTGATCGCGCGATGGATTCCAAGGCGGTCGCAAAGTTTTGCTATTCTGATCTCGAGCGCTCTCGATGATGGATTCGCGGCGCGTCGCGTTATGCTCCGCGTGCGCGCGAAACCGCCGATCAGGCGTGCTGATGCGAGGAGAAGACCAACTATCCATGCCGCAACGAGGAAGGGAATCGACGTGTCGATCCATGATGCAATCGTATCGCGATCGATTTTGAATGCGTTGTCGTTCGCAGCAACCGGCGCGACGCCAGGGATGTCGGGACTGCTTGTCGTCGACGACACTGGTGCGGACTCGAAGGATGGGTCTTGAATTGAAGTTGAGAACGATGGCGTGACGCCCGATGTCGCATTGTCATTCGATGAGCTCAAAGTCGTCGCAACTGGCAGCACGAACATCAGGATGAGCGTGACAAGTGCGATGCGGTATCGCGCCTCGGGGCGAGAGCTGCGCATCATGCCAAGCAGTCCGGCGCTCAGCAGGGCGAGCACGCCGCCCTGCCACAATGAATGGATGATTGCCCAGCCGACGAGTTTCATTGTCATTGTTCCTTCCTCGCGCTTTCGTTGAGGAGCTTTCTGATCTGTTTCAGATCTTCGGCAGATGCGCGCTTGTCGGACAGCGCCTGCATCACGAGTTGAGCTGCTGATCCATCGAATGCCTTGTCGAGAAGATCTGACACGAGCCGCCGCTTTACTGATTTTTCTTCAACGGCGGGCGAGTACACATGGGACCGCTCCGATTCATCGCGTGTGACGAGCCGCTTCTCAGCCATCACCTGCATGATCTTGAGCACTGTTGTGTAGCCGACATTACGCTCGCGGCTCAATGCGTCGTGGACTGATCGTACGGTGCTCGGGCCGTCCTTCCACAGGACGCGCAGTATCTCGAGCTCGGCGTTTGATGGTACTGGAGTTTTATCAGGCATGTATACCTCTCTACACGCCAATATACGAAGCCCTTCGTACTTCGCAACCAGCCTTACAAAGACTTAACGCATCCTGGCGGATCTGAGGTTTCAGAAAATCTTAGCAGCAGGGTATGACCTGAGGTTATAAACCTCATCGGGCGGATTCAGCGGATCTATCGGATTAATCGTGCGTGACTCGAGAAATGCTGGCGCAAATATCTGTTTTTTTTTGTTTTAAACCTTAAGGTCCAGTTCCTTAAGCCAGCCTTTAGATCATTGCAGGGAAGGTATCCGACAGATCCGCTCAATCCGCCCTATGTGACTTGTAACCTCTAGTCAGTCCATGCCCCTAAGACTTTGAATCCGCTCGCCGAATCTCCGCCCTGATCTCTACCCATCCACCGAGCTGATAGTACTCCACACGGATAGAGTGCCGCCCTGCAGAAATCGGCGCCGTATTCACTTCCGACTCATGAGGCTTCCAGTTGTCGATCACGAGCTTGTCATCGACCCACACGCGCATTGCATCGTCGCTGATGGTTCTGATTTCGTATGACGATCCCGGCCGCAGATTCACCTCAGTCCGTGCTTCCATCCTGAAATTCGACTGCGGCAGTCCAGCGATCTGCGGGCGATACCATGTGTAATCGAGTCGGGGTGTCTTCACTGTTGCGAGCGGGGTGCGTTTTCCTACGCTGTCGGCAAGCGCATAGAAGGCAACATCCCACTCGCGCACCGGATTGAATCGCACATATGTGAATGTGTACGGCACCCCCGCGGCGCGTCGCAGACCGCGCGGAGAAACTGTCGCGCGGCCACGATACTCCATCGTGATCGTCCAATCGTTCTCGAAGCCGCGTGCAGGAACCACTTCTATAGTATCGCTCATCGTGCCTTCGGTTTTCGACACACTCGCAACGCCGCTCTGGCCGACAACACGCCAGCGCCCTGGCGGTCCGAGCACTTGAAGCGCCAGTGGCGTCGCAAATGAGGTATCGCGCGGCCACAGCTTCGGGGAGCGATAATCGTACGGTCCCCATTCATCGACGATGATCGCCGACCGTGGAAGCTTAGCGAGCGGATCCTTTGATGCGTCGAATCCTCCATTCATGCGGCTCGGCAAAACGATTCCCGCAGGGACTTGCCATTCTGCACCTCCGGGCGGCCACGCCTCAGGAGCAATTCGCGCATAGAGTGCGCTCGTGTCGCTCCGCTGCACGTCGAGCTGTGAAGAGTCTACGCGAACGATCAACGAATCGACTTTGATGAACTCGTTCGCAACGATGTGTGCGTTCGCCGTCTGCGCAACTCGCAGTGCAGCTCGATTCCCTACGAAGAGATTCCGCTCGACCTGATAATCGCGGCTGTGCGTATCACGATGTTTGGGATAACCCCAGTCACTCGGCTCCTCCGGAATTGCCCACAACCTGATTGCGGTAGAGTCGAGCAGAAAACGATTCGCAGTGAGCTCGTTGTTCTGTCCGTGCTCGATTGCGATGCCTGTGCGATTGTACCCGAAATCATTACCGATGACTTTCGAGTCGAAGCTGTATCCGCCCCACAAGCCGTATTCAGATCCGTGCGCGCGGTTCGCGATGAAAACGTTGCGGCTGAACGTCGCCTCCATCGCATTCGTCGGAGCATAGCTGAAATCATTCTTGTAGAAGAGGTTGTCGTTCGCGCCGCCCTTGCCAGTGTCCATCGTCGACTGGCCTGCCCACAGAAACAGTCCGTCGCCGCCGTGAGTCATCGAGTTGAAGGCGACGATGTTGTGACAGCTCTGCTCATATAGAAGCAGATCGGCGGAATCCTGTCCGCGGCGATAGAATCCCTCACTGAATCCGCGAACATTGAAGCTCGCGTAGTTGTGAAAGATCTCATTGTAGCTCGAGCGATACAGCGCGATGCCGACACCTGAGTTGAACTGGATGGTGTTGTTCCAGATGCGGATGCTGTCGCTGCGCACGAGCATCAGTCCTTCCATCCCCTGCTCGATACGATTGCCGATGATCCTGCCCGTCTTCACGTCGCTCAAATAGATCGCGGCGCCATATCGCATCCATTCGTCTTTCTCATTGTTGTGATGCGACAGCCAGTCCATCAGGCTTTCGTGTTCCACTCCGCTGTACAGCCGCGGCTTCCAGTTATAGCTCAGGTTGTTGTCGGTGAGGTGAAGAGCGCGCGTTCCGCGAGCGAGGATTCCGATCTTGTATCCGCGAATGTTCGCGTTCCGGATGCGAACGCTGCTGCCACCTTCGATTCGAACCGCTACGCCTTTCGCCTGATCAGGATCGAGTGAAGGTGCGATGCCTTCCAGCGTGCTGCCGGCGAAATCAACAACGATGTTGTCGCCGCGGATGGTAATTACCGCCGAATCGGGCGACTCGCTGGCGGGAATGCGATACGTGTCAGGGGCGATTCGCACGGAATGTGTGATCACCATTCCGCGCGTTAGACGAACGGAGTGCTGGGCCTCGGTGCGAATTCCGGTCACGGCGAGAATCGGAAGGCAGACTGCGAGACAACGCATTGGCACTATGGCGAGGGTGAGGAGCTTCATCTGGCAGACGAGCCAGGATTTTCTCTGGTTCTCGCATTTCTAATTGACGGCACGGTATTTTGAAGTATGGCGAGAAACTCTTCAGGCGCACTGTCGAAGCGTGCTAAGGCCGTTGAACAAAAACAGGGAGATGCGTTCGCGGCGACGCACCCTAGTGAGCTCCTCGAGGGGATCCACCCAGCGTATGCAACCGAACTGGGAGCGGCATATTGTGGCGACAGCCGCTTCATCTTAGGTCAACTTCCTGCCAACAGCGTGGATTTGGTGGTGACTTCCCCGCCGTATGCGCTCGAGTTCAAGAAAGAGTATGGCAACGAGGCCAAAGAAAAATATGTCGCGTGGTTCCTACCGTTCGCTCGTGAGATAAAACGAGTCCTCAAGGATGACGGCAGTTTCGTCCTAAACATTGGTGGGAGTTACAATCGTGGCGAACCCACGCGTTCTCTCTATCATTTTCGGCTGCTGCTCGCTCTTTGTGACGATGTCGGACTGCATTTGGCTCAGGAGGCCTTCTGGTTCAATCCTGCGAAAGTGCCGGCGCCCGCCGAATGGTGTAATGTCCGGCGGATCCGCGTGAAGGACTCGGTCGAATACGTGTGGTGGTTGTCCGCGACACCATGGCCAAAAGCAAGTAATCGTGAGGTGCTAGTGCCGTATTCGGCAGACATGGAGCGCCTGATCAAAAAAGGGTTTCGTGCCAAGACGCGCCCAAGCGGCTGGCGAGCCACTGAAAAATGGGGTAAGGATAACGGCGGGAGTATCCCATCGAATCTCATGGAGATCGGTAACAACGAAAGTAACAGCGGTTACATAAAGGCCTGCGCCGAACACGGGATGAAGCCACACCCAGCGCGTTTCCCAGCCGGTCTTCCAGAATGGTGGACGCGCTTCTTAACAGCCCCCGGTGACTTAGTAGTGGATCCCTTTGCGGGCTCGAACACAACGGGCAGCGTTGTTCAGTCGCTGGGCCGTCGCTGGATCTCGATTGAGCAGGACTCGGCTTATGTCAAAAACTCGGCCCTGCGGTTTTCCATTCCGCCAACCGATGTCAGAGTGTGACTGAATCCGACATACTCGGTATTCTATCGCAAATCTTTGAAGACGACGAATGGCCGGAAGCCGTTCGGGTTCTGCGCGGACTTTTATTAGTCCGTGGCGGGATGCCGGTAACGCAAGCTGCCCGCTCGATTCGGACGACAAATCGAACGTTACAAAAGATCATCGATGCCGAGGATCCAATCTCAGCAGCGTTGGGTGGAGTGAAAACCCTCGATGAGCTCGCACGGAAGAAGGCAGCTCGTGCCTTGGGACAGATGCTGCTCGGCCGGGCAGCAGAAATGGCCTTTCTTCAGCTGTTTCGAGACGCATTTAAGGACGAGGAACTCGACATTGTCGACGTCTCTGAGGAAGGTAGCGACACCGATATAAGACTCACTGATGGTAAGGGGCGAGCCCTTTATCGCATCAATATCAAATATTTCGGCGCAGTCTTCCGACGGGCTCCAGAAATGGTAGGTCTGAGTGCCGATGACTGCTTTGCGTTGGCGACATACAAGATCAAGAGCGGAATTGAGAAGCAGCAAACTGAGGGAAAACCCTATTTCTTTGCAATTGTGGGCGTAGCAGGCATGACCGCCGATACCGCGGGTGCGCAGTTTCCTCACGATCTGATGGAGGCAGCGATCGTTGTTCTCAATTCAAATGCGAAACAGAGACGACGCTTTGAAGACAGTCTCATTGATCACGTGGTCCAGAAAGACTTGCCAGTTTTTAGCTACAACTTCAAGAGAATCTATGATGCTCCGTGGTACATCCTGTCGGCAGAGCGCGCTGCACGCTTAATGCGCGATAAGTTATTTGAACGAGTGTTCGCACTCTCAATTAGGAATTTCACTCGTGTGTTTCCTGGTGCCGAGGTCGATATGCATTTTTCGTTGAAATCCGACCTCACGCGATTGCCAGTCTTCTTTGAAACATTACGCGACGAAGGCCGCGAGAAGGTGGCCACGCTCCTCTCTCGAGGAGATCTCTAGCAACTATTCGGGGCTGCCCCATGTCCTACAGGTACATTCTCGTCGACATCGATCAAGGCGTGATGAAAATCACCCTTAACCGGCCCGATGTTCTCAACAGCTTCAACCTCGAAATGTCGCGCGAGCTGCACGAAGCGCTCGACGTAGCGCGGGCTGAAAAATCGGTCAGGGCAGTCCTTCTCACTGGAGCCGGACGCGGATTCTGCGCCGGTCAGGATTTGTCTGCGGTTCCTCTCGAAGGAGAAGGGCAGCTCGACCTCGGAGCAATCGTCCGGCAGACGTACAGTCCAGTCATTATGGCAATCCGGAAGCTGGATATGCCTGTGATATGCGCAGTGAACGGAGTCGCGGCAGGCGCGGGCGCGAACCTGGCAATCGCGTGCGACATCGTGATCGCTTCTGAAGCTGCGTCATTCATTCAGTCGTTCACAAAAATTGGACTCGTTCCCGATACTGCGGGCACATTCTTCCTGCCGCGCCTCGTTGGCCCGGCAATGGCTACTGCGCTGATGATGACGGCGGAAAAAATCTCCGCGGCAAGAGCAGCTGAGCTCGGAATGATCTACAAAATTGTGCCGGCGGATCAGCTCGAGAATGAAGCGATGAGCCTCGCGCGATCGCTCGCACAAATGCCGACAAAGGCACTCGCACTCACAAAACGGGCGCTGAATGCATCTCTCACCAATGATCTCGAAGCACAGCTCGACATGGAGGAGGATCTCCAGCGGCAAGCTGGACGAACTGCCGACTTCAATGAAGGAGTCGCCGCGTTCAAGGAGAAGCGCGCACCGGTATTCAAGGGTGAATAGGTGACGACACTTTCACGCGAAACCACCGTCGCCGTCATCGGCGCGGGCGCAATGGGAAGCGGCATTGCACAGGTTGCCGCTTCGTACGGACATGGCGTGCTGCTGTTCGATCAGGCCGAAGGCGCCGTGGAAAAGGCGATCGCTTCGATCGAAAAGAACCTGGACAGGAGTGTCGAGAAAAATCGGCTTACGCAAGAACATGCGGATGTCGTTCGCTCCCGCATCCTTACTGGAGGCTGGGCAAAATCGCCGGCGACTGCACATGAAGACCTCGCAAAGGCGAGTCTCATTATCGAGGCAATTGTCGAAGATCTCAATGTGAAACGAGAGCTTTTCGCATCGATCGAGAAAGTCGTTGCCGAAGATGCGATTCTCGCCACGAACACATCGTCACTCTCCGTGACCGCAATAGCGCGCGGATGTGCGCGACCCGAAAGAGTTATCGGCGTCCACTTCTTCAATCCGCCGGTTGTCATGCAGCTCGTCGAGATCGTTCCCGGTCTCGCGACATCAGACGACATAACACAGCGCATGAGAACTCTGATCGATTCATGGGGCAAGAAGACGGTGCTCGCCGCCGACACGCCAGGCTTCATCGTAAATCGGATCGCTCGCCCGTTCTACGGTGAAGCTCTTCGCATTTATGAGGAAGGCATCGCCGACATGGCCACGATCGACTGGGCGATACGCGAGATTGGCGGGTTCAGGATGGGACCGTTCGAGCTCATGGATTTCATCGGCAACGACGTCAACTTCGCCGCGACTAAGAGCGTGTACGAGGCAACGTTCCACGACTCGCGCTTTAAGCCAACACTCACTCAGCAGCGGCTCAACGACGCCGGCTTCTTTGGCCGGAAGAGCGGTCGTGGCTACTACGATTACTCCGGCAACGCCTCGAAACCTCAGCCCGTTGAAGACCGCGAGCTTGGCGAGCTGATCTTCAGGCGCATCCTGTCGATGCTGATCAACCTCGCGGCAGACGCTGTGTACATGAGAATTGCATCGCCTCGCGACATCGATCTCGCAATGACACTCGGTGTCAATTATCCGAAAGGTCTGCTTGCGTGGGCCGACGAGATCGGAATCCCGGAGACCGTTAAATGGCTATCCGCGCTCCAGGAATTCTACGGTGAAGAGCGATACCGCCCGAGTCCGCTGCTCAAGACCATGGCTGATGACGGGTTCACCTTCTTCAACACCTGACACGCGCTAGCTTTAGTGTCATGACCGGCACAATCGCTACTGAATCGCCGACCACTTCGGCAGTAAATCCGCGCCTCGACTGGAGGCGAATTGCCTATCTGCTTCTCGCATCACGCGGCCTCGACGACACCGAGGAAAACCGCCTCATGCCGGAGAAGAAAGTCGTCTACCAGTTTTCCGCGCGCGGGCATGACCTTGCACAAATCATTCTGGGAAGTCTCCTCGACGGAAAACACGATGCGGCCGGCGCGTACTATCGCTCCCGGCCGCTTCTGTTGACCCTCGGACTTTCATTAGAGGATGCATTCGCCGGCCCACTTCGCAAATCAGGCGGATTCTCCGATGGCCGCGATATCGGTGTCGTATGCAATCTCCCCAATAAAGACGGCGCGATAGTCCTGCCGATGTCAGGTGATGTTGGATCGCAGTACACACCATCCGTCGGATGGGCGCAGGCGATCACCTATCACCGCGATGTACTCGGCGACAAATCCTGGGACCGCTCGATGGCGGTGGTGCTCGGTGGCGAAGCATCTGCCGCAACGAACGGGTTCTGGTCGGCGCTCACCATTGCAACAACGCTGAACCTGCCCATTCTCTTCTATATAGAAGACAATCGTTACGGCATCTCGGTGCCGAGTGAGTTTCAAACGCCGGGTGGGAACATCGCGGCGAACCTCGCGTCGTTCAGGAATCTCTATATAAAGGAAGGAGACGGCACCGATCCGGCTGCGACTTCGGCCCTGTTCGAAGACGTCATCGGTCATGTTCGCAGCGGGAAAGGTCCGGCAATGCTACGCCTCGAGGTGCCACGTCTTTGCGGTCACTCCGGCCAGGATACGCAGGCGTACAAGACAGAAGATTGCATCGCAGATGAAAAAGCGCGCGATCCTCTTCCAAAGCTTCGCAATTATCTCGTTCCTGCTGTCATGTCGGAGAGTGACTGGAGCGAGCTCGAATCAGAAGTCGAGCGTGATGTGGCAGCAGCGCTCGAGGGCGCGTTAAATCGTCCTGAGCCTGATCCTTCGAAGATCACGAAGTACAGATATTTCGAGCAGGGCGAAGTGCAGCAGGTTGGCGGTCTCGCAGCGAGCGGATATCAGTTTCCCGCATCGACCGATGCGCCGAATCCCGAGCCGCAGCGAACGAACATGCTCACTGCGATTCGTCGAACGCTGGAGCACGAGCTGCGCACCAATCAGCGTGTCCTGGTTTTTGGAGAAGACGTCGGTCCCAAGGGCGGTGTGCACGCTGCGACAATGGGATTGCAGGATACTTTCGGCGACAAGCGCGTGTTCGACACCAGTCTCTCCGAAGAGGGAATTATCGGACGCTCAGTAGGAATGGCGATCGCGGGGCTCATGCCTGTCGCCGAGATACAATTCCGCAAGTACGCAGATCCTGCAACGGAGCAGCTCAATAACTGCGGAACGATTCGATGGAGAACGGCAAATCGATTTGCAGCTCCAATTGTCGTGAGAATGCCGGGTGGCTTTGCAAAAGTTGGTGATCCATGGCACAGCGTGTCGAGCGAAGTAATCTGGGCGCACGCAATCGGATGGCAGATGGCATTTCCGTCGAATGCTGAAGATGCAGTCGGATTGTTGAGAGCTGCGCTCCGCAGCAACAATCCCACGATCTTCTTCGAGCATCGTCATCTGCTCGATGGGCCATGGGCTCGTCGTCCATATCCGGGCGACGATTTTGTTCTTCCGTTTGGAAAAGCAAAGATCACTCACTCAGGTGATGCACTCACTGTCGTTACGTGGGGTGCGATGGTCGAGCGCTGCGAGCTCGCCGCAAAGAAAATCGGTCAGTCGGTTGAAATCATCGACCTTCGCACAATTGCTCCGTGGGATAAGCAGACTGTGCTGGACTCAGTTGGTCGCACTCGCCGCTGTCTCATAGTTCATGAAGACGGAATCACTGCAGGGTTTGGTGCTGAAGTCGCGGCGACAGTCGCGCAGGAAGCTTTCTTCAGTCTCGATGCAGCCATTCAGCGTCTCGCAATTCCTGATGTACCTGTTCCTCACAACTTCGATCTCATGGATGCAGTCGTTCCCACTGTTGAATCGATCGCGGAGAAAATGACAGAAGTGATCGAAGCATAATGGCAAAGCTCGTCGATGTGATCGTGCCTGTCGGACAGGCAGAAGGAACTGAATCTGTCGTCTCGACGTGGTTCAAGTCTGTTGGTGATGCTGTTGCCGAGAATGAGCCGCTGCTCGAGATCTCGACGGACAAGGTGAACATGGAGGTTGCATCTCCGGGCACTGGAAGACTCGTCGAGATACTCAAGACTGATGGAGAGCAAGTCGAGCCTGGTGAAGTTCTCGGCCGGGTGGATGTTGAAGCGCTTGCGACGGCGGGTGCCCCTGCTGAAGCTCCGCCACAGCCGACGCCTCAGGCTGACGGCACCGAGAAGTCAGCGAGTACGGCGGGCGGATCGGGAGAGCTGAGTCCCGCTGTGCGAAAGCTGCTCAAGGAACATGGCGTTGATGCGTCCCAGGTAACGGGCACTGGCAAAGGCGGCCGCATCACGGCTGATGATGTGTTGAAGCATGTCGAGTCGCATAAGGGTGGCGCTCCGAAATCCGGCGATCTCAAGGGTCGGATGGTCAAGCACACTCAAATGCGCCGCAGTATCGCCCAGCACATGGTGCAGAGTGTCGCAACAGCACCGCATGTCACCAGTGTGTTCGATGCTGATCTATCTCGCGTCGTCGCGCATCGCGAAGCGAACAAGGCGGACTTCGAGAGTCGCGGTGCGAAGCTCACTTATACAGCGTACTTCGTTCGCGCGTCTGTCATTGCGCTTCAGGCCGTGCCCGAAGTGAACTCACGCTGGCATGACGATGCGCTCGAGATCTTCGACGAGATCAACATCGGCGTAGCCACTGCGCTGGGTTCGGGCGGCTTGATAGTTCCCGTGATCACCAGGGCGCAGGATCTCGATCTTTTCGGAATCGCACAGCGACTGGGAGATCTGACAGATCGTGCCCGCGGCGAGAACCTCGATCCCCGTGATGTCCAGAATGGAACCTTCACCATATCGAATCACGGAGTGAGCGGAAGTCTCATCGCGTCGCCCATCATCATCAACCAGCCTCAATCGGCGATACTTGGTGTCGGCAAGATGGAGCGCAGGGTAGTTCCGATGTCGGATGTGAGCAGCGAGACGGTAGTGAAGCCGATGTGTTATGTGACGCTGACCATCGATCACCGGGTGCTCGACGGCTTCCAGGCGAATCAGTTCCTGACGAGCTGGGTGAAGGCACTGAACGAGTTTTGATCTCGCTCCTCAAGGGAGTTTTTGCCGCCGCGCCGGGACGAGCGTTACTCGCGCTCATCCTGACCGCGGCGGTTGGCTTTACTGAGGGATTGAGTCTTCTTCTTCTCGTTCCTCTTCTTCAAATCGCCGGCGTCGCAGTAGAAGGAAATCTCGGCGGGCTTGCCCAGCGCCTTGCTGGCGCATTCAACTCGGTTGGTATCACGCCGACGATTACGTCGGTGCTCGTTGTGTATGTGGTGCTGACCGTCGTGCAGGCGTCCCTGGTGCGAGCGCGATCGCTCGCTGATACAATCGCTGTTCAACAATACACTCTTGCCTTGCGGGTCCGCCTCTACTCGGCAATTGCGCGTGCAAGGTGGCTAGTCGTCTCCCGCATTCGATCGTCGGACATCACGTACGCGCTGACGACTGCGATCGACCAGGTAGACAACGGCGCGAACAATGTTCTCTTTGCGATCGCAACCGCGGTCGTGGCGCTTGTTTATGCGATGTTTGCGCTTCGTGTGTCAGTGTCGATGACGGCAATTGTCCTCGGGGCCTCGTTACTCCTGCTGCTGTTCCAACGCGCCCGGACGATGCTCGGCCTCAAGCGTGGTGAGCAGGTCACGAGCAGTACAGCTGCATTGTTCGCAACTGCTGCTGAGCAGCTCGGAGGATTGAAGACGGCGAAGAGCTACGGACACGAGGAGAGGCATCTTTCTCTCTTTCTCGATATCGGCAGGCAGCTCAATGAATCCCGGGTGGCTCTGACGCGTGCGTTTGCGTCATTGCGCTGGCAGATGACAATCGGGTCGGTGCTGGCGTTGAGTGTGATCCTGTATCTGGCAGTCGGAGTATTTCATCTGCCGACTGCAT
>DASUXX010000233.1:0-9102 GCA_036377755.1 Gemmatimonadaceae bacterium | reverse complement strand
TCATGAGAAGCACGCACGCGGCACCGTCGGTCAGCGGCGATGAATTGCCCGCTGTCACGCTTCCGTATTTTCGATCGAAAACCGGTTTGAGCTGCGACAGCTGCTCGAAGCTCGTGTCGGACCGAATGCCATTGTCAGATGTGACAACGCTCTCGAAGCTCGGCGGCACGTATACCGGCATCTGTTCCGCAGTGAGTCGGCCATCCGCAGTTCCTGCAGCAGCGAGCCGGTGTGATCTCAGCGCAAACTGATCCTGCTCCTCCCGCGGAATCTCATTGATCTTCGCCATCTTCTCCGCCGACTGGCCCATGGTCTCGCCAGTGGTCGGCTCAGCGATAGCGGGAGTGATCGGAATCAGATCCTTGGGACGAATTCCCGCGAGAACTTTCATTCGCGCGGGCAATGATTTCGCCTTCGACGCGAGCACCAGCTTTTCCGCCATCCCCTGCGAGTGAAGGATCGGAACGTTCGATAGAGACTCGGATCCGCCGGCGATCGCAGTATCGATGTGACCGAGTGCAATCTGATCGGCCGCATCAGTTATCGCCTGATTCGCCGAGGCGCACGCGCGGCTCACTGTGAATGCCTGCACTCCTTTTGGAAGCAAGGGCATGAGCGACACTTCACGCGCGATGTTTGGTGCCACGACATTCGGAATCACGGTGCCGAATACCAGTGCCTGTACCTCCTCTCCACTCAGGTTGGTTCGCTGAATGAGCTCGGCAACGCAAAGCTTGCCGAGGTCTATTGCAGAAATCCGCTTGAATGCGGTACCGGCTTTTGTGAAGGGAGTGCGAACTCCATCGACGATCGCGACTCTTCTCCCGTTTCCGAACGTGGGCATTGGAGGGAAGTTAGACGGCGTAGAGGTATCTTTCCAGAATGGCACGCACGTTTGCGGCTCTCGAATCCGGCATATTCGATGTACTGATTGTAGGAGGTGGTATCACCGGGGCCGGCGTGGCCCGTGATGCTGCCATGCGCGGTATGCGAGTAGCGCTCGTCGAGAAATCTGACTGGGCAAGCGGCACTTCGAGTAAATCGTCACGACTTGTTCATGGTGGAATCCGGTATCTCGAGCACGGTGATATTGCCCTTGTTCGTGAATCGGTGCGCGAGCGTGAAATTCTCCTGAGAATCGCGCCGAATCTCGTGAAGCCGCTCGAATTCACCTGGCCGGTGTATCGCGGGGCAAGACTTCCCAGATGGAAGCTGCGTGCCGGACTGACGATGTACGACTGGCTTGCCGGAAAGCGGCGTGGCCGCCGTCACCATTTGCTCGATGCAGCCGGTGTCCTTGCGCTCGAGCCGCACGTAAATGCGACGGAGCTGAAAGGAGGCGCGAGCTATTTCGATGCGGCAACTGACGATGCCGGGCTGACGCGCGCAAATATCGCATCTGCGGAAAAGCACGGGGCGGTCTGCATCGACCATGCAAGGATGGAATCCACAACCGTATCGCATGGAAAGGCAGACGGCGCACTCGTTCGTGATGTTGCCGGCGGCGGGTCCATTCGGGTTGCGGCGCGCTCACTAGTGAGTGCGATAGGCCCGTGGCAGGCAAAGGGAACCAAAGGGTCGCACATTGTTGTGCCACGCGCGCGAACTGGAAACAATGGCGCCGTGACGATGATTTCTCCGGACGACGGACGCGTGATGTTCACGCTGCCATCCGGCAGCAACAGTATCATCGGGACGACCGATCTTAGAACCGATGAATCACCTGACGATGTAAAGGCAAGCAATAGTGAGATCGCCTACATGCTGCGAGCGGCGAACTTTTACTTTCCCGATGCGCGCCTCACACCCGATGACATCGTCGCAACATGGGCGGGCATTCGCCCTCTCGCTGCAGCGCCCGAGGGAATGAAGCCGTCGAGCATTTCGCGTGAGCATCGCATCTCACACGATAAAGCCGGAGTGATTGTCGTCACAGGCGGAAAGCTGACGACTTACCGGTCAATGGCCGCCGGGATTGTAGACGAAGTCGAGAGGAGTATCGGACGCGGCCATACTGCATGTCGCACTGATATCGAGCCTCTTCAGGGTTGAAGCAGTCCGTTTGATTCGAAGTATCGTGCGGTGCGAGCTACGGATGCTGCGATATCGATCCGTGGCTCGAACGCCAGCTCCCTGCGCGCGAGTGACAGGTCGAAGGCTCGGTTCCCATTGAGAAAGAGCACGCTCTCAAACTTCGGCAGATGGATCCCGACTTTTTCGAGAGCGCGGCCGCCTGCAATCCACATTTGCGCTGCAAGTGGCGGCGCCGACCTGAATCGTTGCTGACGGTCACGGTTCCCCATCAATTCCGCGAGCTGACGCATTGTAATAGGAGCTGGTCCTGCAACGTTGTATATGCGCGCCGCGTTCGAGGAACAGCCGATAGCGAGTCCGATTGCGTTCACGACATCTTCGACATCGACCGGATGATGGAGATTGCTGCCATCTCCGACACTTCGGAGTGTTCCATTCCGTGCTGACCTGAAGAGAGACAGCCAGCTGTCAGCGCGTGGCCCGAGCACGGCCGAGATCCTCAGTATGATCGCTCGCGAATGCTCTGAGCGTACAGCGGCTTCACCATGCAGCTTCGACAGCGCATAGATCGAATCCGTTGCAGGTGGTGTATGCTCAGAGGCCGGCAGCTCACCTAATCGCGACCCGTACACTGCGGTACTGCTTGCGTGAATCAATCGCGCGCCCGCTTTCATCGCAGCGCGTGCAACGAGTCGAGCTCCTTCTATGTTGACAGTGTCGACCTCTCTTCGCGGTGCAGCACCGTGCGCCTTCGCCCGCGCCAGGTTCACTACAACATCGCTTCCATCGATCGTGTGCTCTATTGCGTCCTTGTCTGCAACATTCCCAGGGATCGCTTTGATCTTTTTCTCTCGAAATGCGCGCGCTGCGGATTCGGAACGCAGAAGCGCCGCAATCTCATGGCCTTCTGACAGCAGGCGGTCGACAAGATGTCGGCCAATGAAGCCACTCGCCCCAACGACCGCGATCTTCAAGCCGATGCGCGATTCGACTGAACGACCTCGCCAAAAAGCGCGCGCATTCGATCGACGTGGCCGTCGAGGCTGAATCGCTGCCTCGCGCGCGCAACATCTGAGGAATCGATGCCTCCGGACGGAAACACTGTGCGCATCGCGATCCGGCGCAGCGCCTGAATCAATGCGGGCTCGCTGCCCGGCTCGACAAGAATTCCATTTACGTCACTCTCGACGTTCTCGGAGAATGCGCCACTGTTGCTGGCGATAACTGGAACGCCACGCATAATCGCTTCGATGACGGCAAGGCCGAACGGCTCTGCCCACAACGATGGCGCAACCAGCGCCCATGCACTGCGAAGCTCCTCCTCAACTCTTTCCGGCGAAATCCAGCCAGTAATTCGCACTGATCTATCGAGATGAAAGTGCCTGACTGCCTTCTCGAGAGCACCACGAAGCGGACCGTCACCAGCGAGAGTCAGCGATGCATGCGGAACATCTGCGACGAACTTCGCAAACGCTCGAATCAGAACCATCACTCCTTTCTCCGCGCTCAAGCGTCCGCAGTACGCAAAGCTCGGATGTGCCGTGGGAGAATGAACGAATCCATGAGGTGGCAGATTCACACCGAGCGGCATCAGCTCGGCATTTACGCCCTGCTTCATGAACTCATGCGTCATCCATTCGCTCGGACACAGCACACGGGCCGCGCGCGCAACGGTGCGGCGAATGAGGCTGTAACGCGGTATCTCCCTCAGCCAGTGTGTAACGCCGAGGCAATTGTTGGTTCTGCAAGACGCGCCGGCTCGATGAGTGCACGCTGTTCCATCGCTCAGTGTGCGGGTCCCTAATGGACAGATGGACTTGTAATCCATGCTGGTGATTACGACTGGCACACCATTGAGCGCATCGACGGCAATTGGAGACAGGTGGTAGGCGAACTGACTCACGAGTGCGACGTCAGGCCTGAACGCTCGCACCTGCCTGCGAATCGCCGAGCGTGCAACCGGATTGGCGATTTGCAGGAGTGCCTGTGCCGGTGGGAAGTCCGAGCCGTAGACGCGCGCGTCCGAAGGTGAGGTATCGGTCCTGCGGGCACTGCACGAGATGAGCAACGCGTCGTCGCCGCGTGACCTCAGCGAATCCCTCAGCGACACTATGTAACGTTCAGCGCCTCCACGATTGGTGTTCCAGTCAGAGAGGAGGACAACGCGCATTGGCTCAGGCGTACGTCACATCGATTGCACGCCCTTGGGTCGCGGATTCTTCTGCAGCAACGACAACGCGCAGGCTGGCTTCGCCATCTGCCAGCGAAGGCAGAGAGCTGTCGTTTCGTGCGAAGGCACCGAGTGCAAGATGGTATGACGGATCATGTGCCGGGCGCACGAGCCGCCGTAATTTCCATGGCATGTCGCGCAGATGCGGAACCATGAGTGAGCGACGCGACCCGTATCCTGCGCGCCGGGATCGCGTCAGGGTCAGTGATCCACGGTGCCTGTCGAGCTCGAGCATTCCTGCGTCGCCGAATACTGTTATCCGCTCAGCGTAGCCCGATCTGAAAGAATAGAAGCTCTGCACAATGCTGCCGCTGGTCAGAGTCATGCTCACCGACGCGGAATCATGCTCCGATTCATCGGATTTCACATCGCAGCGAACAGAGATGATCTCCTCGCCGATGATCCACCTGATCGCATCGATGTGATGCGAGGCAAGATCCAGGAGAACTCCTCCTCCATTGCTGCGCGCGACTTTCCACCGTGGCATTCCGTCGCGCGGCACCGGCTCGCAGAAAGTGGTTTGCGCGGCCCGCACCGTGCCAATGGCGCCATCGGCGAGCATCGCGCGCATGCGCTTGAAAAGGGGGTGACTCTGTCGATTGAACCCGACCGCCGCTCGTATCCCCGCGTCTTCCACCTCACGCGAAAGTCTCATGGCATCAGGGATGCCTGTCGCTATGGGCTTTTCGAGATATATCAACTTGCCTGCCCGCGCGGCCATCACTCCGAGATCAGCATGAGTTGCGGGCGGAGTCGCGATTATGACAGCGTCGACTTCCGTGTTCGCGAGAAGAAACTCAGCACTCTTGAACCCGATCGATCCGGTTGTGCGAATAGCGCGGTTGCGAATCGCTTCATCAGGATCGGCAACGGCAACGACGCGGACATCTGGAATACGTGCAAGTGCGGGAAAATGACAGTAATGCGATACCGCGCCACAACCAATTACGCCGACTCTCACGCGAGCGCTTCCACTGCTCCCCTGAGCTTCGAGGCAAACCGGAGCTTGTAGAGCTCGTAGTCTTCCATTCGCTGCTCGTCTTCCTGGCTGATGCCACTCATATATCCTGCTGCCTCGCCTGCTGTACGAACGAAAGCCCCTGTGATGAGAGCCGCTAAACTGCCTCGCGGCATTGAACCATCTCGGAGCAATAACGCAGTCGGCCGCGCGGTTCGATAAAGCAGGACAAATGGAATCAGCGGTGATGCGGCAAAATAGAAAGCGCGTCGCGGAACCGACCATCGCTTTCGCCGATTCGCACCAACGATGAGACCGGACAGAAACCGCTCGTCAGCCCAGCCGGATACTTCGACGTTAGTGTGATCGAGATGTGCGCGCGGCTCGAAGTACACGCGGCGATTGCGCGCGCGCAGCTCATGTGGAAGCTCATCGCCACTGGAAAGCGCGGTGTCGAGCATGTCGCCCAGCTCGCTGAGAACCTCGCGCTTGTACGACGCGTTCCATGTTGGACCGCTTCCAATGGGCGACGGAGAGAGGCCAGCATGCCAGTATCCATAGTCGAGCAGGAACGCCGCCCAGCTTTTTGGCGTCGAAGGATTGGCGTTGAGAAGTCCGGGAACGACTACGTCCCAGGGTCCTTTATGCGCATCGACAATGAGCTCCGCAAAGCGTCTGTGCGGAAAGCTGTGTGTCTCGCCGATGAAGACAACCGGCGCAGTCGTCGCTCTCACACCGGCGGCTCTCGACGCAGGCATTGGCCTGATCGACGCAACCTCGACGACCCTCACTCCGTTCAACACCTGCGAGAGCTCGCTGACCGGAACTTCGTCAGCACGCCCCTCTGGCAGCACGATCACCATCTCGACCTGCTCATGAATCGTCTGCGCAGCAAAGCATGCGACGACGAGGCTGATCGTGTGGTAGTGATCGGTGACAAGAATTACCGAAAGTGCGGGCGCTGCTTTGTTGCGAATCGTCATCTGCTCTCGAGTCCCATGGGTGCCCTTACATGCACTTCACTTCTGCCCGCGCCGCGAAGCGAAAAACGGCGAGCAAATCCCACTGCAATCGTCTCGAGCGAATGAGTCACCCGGCGAATGCCTGATCTTTCATAGAACGAGATCAGCTTTCTTAGTGCTGTCTGCTCCGGGCGCAATCCAGCCCACGCTGTGTGGTCGAGGTACTGATTGTACAAGCTCCACTCAGGATCGGTTGTTCGATACGACCAGGGTTTCAGCATTCCCGCAAAATGCAGAATCGACGGAGCACCGCCTCTCGGCGCATTCCTCCAGCCTGGAACGCTGACGTTCACGTTCCACGTCCGTGGCAGCTCCGTCCATTCGCTTGCGAGAGATACGTTGAGGCCTTCCTGATCCCAGAACATCACGCTCCGCGCATTTCGTCTGAGATAATCGAGTGCTCTCGATGCGATGCCTTTGGTTCGCCACTTGACGAGATCGATTACCATCACGCCGGCGTTGAAATACTTCGCCTCACCCGGAATGCCGACCTCGTTCCATACTGAGATTCCGCCACGGGATGACACAAGCGGAACAACCTGATCCTGCGCTGCGGCAGCGGCGCGGCCGTTCAGATCAAATCGCCACAGCGACGTTATGTCACGAGTGACGAGCATGTCGCAGTCGAGCCAGATCGCGCGCGTCTCGTCCGCCGGAAGAAGATCGGGAACGAGAAGCTTGAAGTAAGTAGTAACGGGCATCCGGCCCCACACGGGAACGCCGCGCACGCGTGAAGGGTCTGCAGCAATCCACTTCACTTCGAAGTGAGCGGGTAATCCTTCGGTCACTCGCGCACGATCACTTTCAGTGACACCGGCATAGAGGACGTAGCATGTCACTCGTCGATCGTCGCGCAGGTGCTCTGCCACGGAGCGCAGCATCACGGCAAGCGGCATCACGTAACCCGCATCCGTTCCGCACGCGATTATGATCGGATCCTGATGCATCACAATGAGATCGATGTGAAGGCGAGCTTCTGAATCTCGTAGTGGTCCATGCGTGGCTGCTCTGCAGGACGGGCTCCGCGAACATATCCCGCTACTTCACCCGCGGTGCGGAACAGCGTGCCGAGCACGAGTGCAGGAACCGCAGCAGCCGGCATCGCGCGATCACGAAGCCGTGCCACAACCGTACTTCTCAGTCGATACAGGATCACAGCGGGTATGAGTGGCGATGCAAAAACATACATCATCAGGCGTCCGGTGCTCCATCGACCGCGGCGACTGGCCGCGACTAGTACGCCCGCCAGGAATCGCTGCTCTACCCAGTTACGAAATCTTTCAACGTTCGCATGAGCAAGCTGCGCCCTTGGCTCGAAGTACATTCGCGCATTACGATCCCGGAGCCACACGGCGAGCGTATCGCCATGCGCCATTCCGCCCTCGAGATTGTCGTCGAACTGTTCGAGAAGATCCTTGCGATACGCGACATTCCATGTCGGCGCTCCGTGGATCTCACCTGCTGTGTTCGATGAATCCCAGGTTCCGTAATCCATCAGATAGCTCGCCCAGCTCCACGCACTTGCAGGATTTGCGTTGGTGAGACCGGGCACGACCGCGTCCCACGAATTCTCGTGTGCCGAGATCAAAGCTTCGGCCAGCTCGGGACCGGGAAAGCTGTGTGTCTCTCCGAGAAAAATCACCGGAGCGGTCGCGGCACGAATACCCGCCGCACGCGCGCGTGGAACCGGATGAACGGACTCGAGCTCGACGAACTTCACGCTCGCAAATCCCGTGATTCCCGACTCGTCGCTGCTGCTGCGCGCATCGCGCGGGACGACGACGATGAGCTCTATATCGCTGCGCGCAGTTTGTCTTGAGAGATGATCCAGAACGCGGCGGATCGTGCGGTATTGATCAGTTACGATGACAACCGAGATCCGCGGGACGCTCAAGCGTCAGTCCTGATGAATCGTTTTCAGACCAACGATTTTGAGGCGGCGCACGCGCGCGGGAAGCTTGAGTATCGTCGTCTCGCCGACGCCCTTGCCAACGAGCGCGAGTCCGATCGGCGACGACATGCTCACGTGCCCTTCCTCGAACTCCACGGAGTCTCCGAAGACCAGGCTGTACGTCTCGCGGGATCCCGTCTGCTCATCCTCGACAATGACTTCCGAGCCCAGCCCGACTTTATCGGGCGGAATCTGGCTGACGTCGATGGATGACAGCTTGCTGAGGCGCTGGCGCAGCTGTCCAAGGCGCGCCTGCACGAATTGCTGCCTTTCGAGCGCGGCCTTGTACTCGCTGTTCTCGCGGAGATCGCCATGTTCGACAGCTTTTCTGATCTCAGCGGGAAGTGTGACGTTCAGCTCATGCTGAAGCCGCTCGGCTTCTGCGCCGAGTTTGGCTTTGAGTTGCTCGATCATTGGGGCAGACTACAGTCGGAGAGATAAAATCCGAGCGCCCGATCCATCGGAACGGGCGCTCGTTATTTCTTTGAAACTAGAGGACAATTATGAAGGACGCCAGTCCAATCGGTTCTATCTTGACGACGCGGCGCTCACGCGCGCTTGTAGCTCGTAGCAGCTTTAGCGCTTAGCATTTGGCGTGCTAAAACGGAACGGCGCCCTTAGCTAATAGCTGCAAACAGCTAAAAGCGCAGTTCTGGTTCAGCACGCCAAAGGCTAAGCGCTAAAGCTGCTACGAGCTACGAGCGCGCGTGAGCGCCGCGTCGTTAAGTAGTAGCCGTTGCGTTGCCGTGTGCTTTCCACTCCTGAGTGTGCGGAGCCAGAGCGGCGATTACCGCGTGCGCTGCCTCAGCCGGATCATCGGTCAACACCATCAGATCGATATCACCGGGAGAGATCTTCCGCTCAGCGAGTGCCCGCGCCTGCAGCCAGCGCAGCAAGCCTGCCCAGT
>DASUXX010000232.1:0-4884 GCA_036377755.1 Gemmatimonadaceae bacterium | reverse complement strand
CCGGACATTCTGGATCGCTACTCGAAGAAATTTCAGTTCATTCTCGTCGACGAGTACCAGGACACCAATCGAGCGCAGTTTCAGTTCATCAAGCTGCTCGGAAAGGGTCATGCGAACGTCTGCGTCGTAGGCGATGACGATCAGTCGATCTATGGCTGGCGTGGCGCGGACATTCGCAACATTCTCGATTTCGAGAAGGAATTTCCTGCGGCGCGCGTAGTTCGCCTCGAAGAGAACTATCGGTCGACGCCTGGTATTCTCGAAGTAGCGAATGTGGCTATCAGCGCCAACGTCGGGCGCCGCGGCAAAACGTTGCGAGCTACGCGTCCAGCCGGTGAACCGGTGACACTTTATGCGACACTCGATGAGCGCGACGAAGCGGATATGGTCGTCGACGAAATCAAAGGACGCCAGTCATCGGGAAAGCTCGAGCTGCGCGATTTCGCCATTCTCTATCGAACAAATTCTCAAAGCCGTGCAATCGAAGATGGCTTGAGAAAGAATGCGATTCCGTACCGTATCGTCGGAGCCGTTCGATTCTATGATCGAAAGGAGATTCGCGATCTGATGAGCTATCTCAAGCTCATCGCGAACCCCAATGACAACGAAGCGTTCCGACGGGCCGTTTCCGTGCCGCGCCGCAAGCTGGGGGACACGACTATCGAAGCACTCGGTGAGCTTGCGCGTCGTGAGAAGATTTCCATGCTTGCTGCCGCGTCGCGCGCAGATCTCCTTCAGGGGATGCGGCCCGCGCAGCAGAGCGGATTGAGTGAGTTCGCATCACTGATCATGCGGTTCAGGGAGCGCGCCGCGGATGCGAGCGTCGACGAGCTGCTGCGCGAGCTGATCGATGCGATTCGATACGGAGATTACCTGCAGGCTGACTCTCCGGAGACTGCGCGCGATCGCAGTGAGAACGTGAGTGCCCTCATCGACGGCGCCGCGGAGACTGTCGTTGAAGAAGGCGGAGAGGTTGGTCTCACTCCGCTCGATCACTTCCTTCAGCGTGCGATGCTCATCGCGGGCGTCGATACTCTCGACCCGAATGCTGACGCAGTGACGCTGATGACGTTGCACAACGCAAAAGGTCTTGAGTTTCCCGTCGTTTTCATCACCGGCCTGGAAGACGGTCTGTTCCCTTTATCGCAGGCGTTCGACGATCCTGAAAAACTCGAGGAAGAACGCCGCCTCTTCTATGTCGGAATAACACGCGCCGAGCAGAAGCTGTACATGTCCTTCGCTGAAACACGCAGGCGGAACGGCGAGCTCATGATGTCGATCAAGTCGCGATTCCTGAAAGAGATTCCGGCAGGAATGCTCGATGAGCGCCGCACGATCAAAGTGCGCGCCGCGGGACGAAGTTCGTTTGCCCGCGATCGCGGAAGCGAAGGCGGATTCGGGCAGACGTCGTGGCGTGGGACACCGACGCGGCGGATGCACGATGTTCCTGCATGGAAAGGTGGCGCTCCTGAAGTTGATGCCGTCGAGTCCGGGTCCGGTTACGTTGCGGGCGAGCGCATCAAGCACAAGCTTTTCGGCGCCGGTCGCATTACTGAGCTTTCGGGAACCGGGCGCGACGTCAAAGCTGTTATCGATTTCGACGATGCTGCGGTCGGCACGAAAACAATCAAGCTCGCGTACACAACACTGGAGAAAGGGCAGGCCTGATGGCGGTCACTCATGATGATGTGCGTCACGTTGCAGCGCTTGCCCGGCTCGCCGTCGCTGAGTCGAGACTCGATCACCTGGTCGTCGAGCTGAACGGAATACTCGGTCACATGGACGAGCTGTCGAAGGTCGACACCAAAGAGGTTGAGGACATCAAGTTTGCGCCGACCGAGAGCACTCCGGTTCGCGCTGATGGAGGCGGCCCGATCAAGATGTACGCGCCGCTTGCATCGTTCGCTCCCGCGGTGAAGGACGGTTTCATCATCGTCCACCGCCTTGCCACTCACGACGATACTGCCGACCGCGCTCCATGAGCGTATCTGACTTCGATTCACTCTCCGCCGTAGCTCTCGCTGCCCGCGTCGGATCGGGAGACGTATCGCCTTCCGATGCGGTTGCAGCGAGCTTCACTCAAGCCGAGCGCGTCGGAGCCGGTCGCGATTCGCTGAACATCATGTTGTGGAGCAATCGCGAGCTCGCAGATCGCGATGCAAAAAGTCTCGAACAGGGAATGACGGGTGCGGGGAGCGGCGGACGCCTCGCGGGAGTTCCAATCGCAGTAAAGGACAACATTGCGACTCTCGGGCTTCCCACAACGTGCGCATCGAAAATTCTTGCCGGCTATGTGAGCCCGTACGAAGCAACGGCGATCATTCGGCTGAGAGAAGAAGGCGCGATTGTCGTCGGCAAGACAAACATGGACGAGTTCGCGATGGGATCGTCGACAGAGAATTCCGCATACGGTCCTGCTCGCAATCCCCATGACATTCGTCGCGTGCCCGGCGGATCGTCGGGTGGAAGCGCTGCTGCTGTAGCAACCGGTGTCACTCCGATTGCGCTTGGATCGGAAACCGGCGGATCGGTACGGCAGCCCGCGGCATTCTGTGGCGTTGTGGGAGTGAAGCCGACATACGGGAGAATCAGTCGTCACGGCCTTGTAGCATTTGCATCGTCACTCGATCAGATCGGCCCCCTCGCGCGAACAGTCGATGATGCGGCGCTGGCGATGGAAATCATGTCGGGGTACGACCCGCTCGATTCGACAAGCTCACAGAAGGAAGCCGGATCTTATCGCGACCAGTACGTTGCGACCGCGACCAATCCGGCGCCGCTCGATGGAATGACGATTGGCGTTCCAGAAGAATATTTTCCTGAGAATCTCGATCCCGGCATTCGCAATCTGTGCCTTCGCTCGATCGATGCGCTCAAGTCACTCGGTGCGCATGTGGTAGATGTGAAGCTGCCGCACACGCCACTCGCGATTCCGGTCTACTACATCGTCGCGCCCGCTGAGGCATCGTCGAACCTCGCGCGATTCGACGGTGTGCGTTATGGCTATCGTGCCGAAGCTGCGACCACACTTGCTGAGCTGTATTCGATCACGCGATCTGAAGGATTCGGTCCTGAGGTCACGCGACGCATTCTCCTCGGCACCTATGTGCTCTCGGCCGGATACTACGATGCGTACTACAAGAAAGCGCAGGCCGTGCGTGCATTGATCACGCGCGACTTTGGCGCAGTATTCGGCGACGGTGTGCATGCGCTGTTCACTCCGACAACACCGACGACAGCGTTTCCAATCGGCGGAATCACGGATCCGTATGAGATGTACCTGAGCGACATCTTCACGGTTACCGCGAACCTTGCTGGTGTTCCTGCGATGTCGCTGCCTGTCGGGCGAGTCGCCGGGCTTCCTGTGGGGGGACAGATCATCGCACCGCACTTTGGCGAGGCCGCGATGTTTCGCGTGGCCTATGCGCTCGAAGCCGCACTCGGCCAGGAGGCGCACCAGTGAGCACCGATCGGTATGAAATGGTCGTCGGCCTCGAGGTGCACGTGCAGCTCAAGACGCGCAGCAAGGCATTCTGCGGATGCTCGGCAGATTTTGGCGCGCCGCCCAACGCGAACACCTGTCCGGTGTGTCTCGCTTTGCCGGGCGCACTCCCTGTGCTGAATGAAAAAGCCGTCGAGCTCGCATCGACAGCCGCAGTTGCTCTCGGATGCACATTGCATCCGGTTTCGGTGTTCGCCCGGAAAAACTATTTCTATCCTGACCTCCCCAAGGGATATCAGATTTCGCAGTTCGACCAGCCGCTTGCAACGAAAGGCAAACTCGAGATCGAGACGTCAGCAGGGAAGAAAGAGATCGGAATTACCCGCGTTCACATGGAAGAGGACGCGGGTAAATCACTGCACGACAGATATCCCGGCGAGACTGCGATCGATCTCAATCGCTCAGGTGTGCCACTGATAGAAATCGTCAGTGAGCCGGACATGCGGTCGTCTGAAGAAGCGGGTGCATATCTTCGCGCGCTGCGGCAGATCCTGCATTACCTGCGAGTCAGCGATGTGAGCATGGAGGAGGGAAGCCTTCGCGTCGATGCGAATGTCAGCGCACGTTTGAAAGGTGAGAAGGAGCTTGGCACCAAGACGGAAGTGAAGAACATGAATTCATTCTCCGGTGTCGAGCGCGCTCTCGATTTCGAGTTTGCGCGTCAGTGCGCACTGCTCGAGCGTGGAGAAAAAATCTCGCAGCAGACTCTGTTGTGGGATGCAGCTAAAGGCGAGGCACGCGTGAGCCGGACGAAAGAGGGCTCACACGATTACCGGTATTTCCCGGAGCCCGATCTGCTTCCGCTCGTGCTCGATCCCAAGTGGATCAATGCTATAAAGAGCGGGATCCCTGAGCTTCCCGCCGATCGGAAAAAGCGATTCGCTGAAGAGTACAAAATCTCTCCCGAGGAAATCGAGCAGCTCACTGACACGCCCGTGCTTGCTGACTATTTCGAAAACACGGCGCGCGACTCCGGTGATCCGAAAGCAGCTGCGAACTGGGTAATGGGTGAGCTGCAGGCTGCTCTGAATGCCTCGGGGGCTGACCTCGATCAGCTGCGGGTGCGGCCCGCCGATTTATCGCAGCTCATCAAGCTCATTCGCGATGGGCTCGTGAGTCATGCAGCGGGAAAGAAGATCTTTTCTATCATGCTCGAGACCGGCAAGCCGGCCGCTCAGGTTGCGCATGACGAATCTCTTCTCAAGGTTGGTGATGACACTGCCCTCACCGGCTGGATCGACGAGGTCATGAAAGAGCATCCCGAAGAAGCCGGCCGATATCTGGCTGGCGAAAAAAAACTCCAGGGTGTGCTTGTCGGATTCGTGATGAAGAAATCGGGAGGCAAGGCCGATCCAAAGCGCGTGAATCAGTTGTTGATGTCG
>DASUXX010000231.1:0-2976 GCA_036377755.1 Gemmatimonadaceae bacterium | reverse complement strand
ACAGTCGAAGACCACAAGCTTGTCACAGCACGATTGGATCAACTACTTCGCGAGGACGGGGCAACAATTGATGCGAGCTATTTCTGCCCGCATGGTCCAGAAGACGGATGCGATTGCAGGAAGCCCGGAGCGCTTTTATTTCGCAATGCTCAGCACGATCACCCCGAGATCAATCTTTCTCGCGCGCTATACATAGGCGACAGATACCGGGACATCGAGCCGGGGATTCATCTCGGAGGCACGGGGGTGCTCGTTCCCTCGCCCGAGACTCCGCAGTCGGAAATCGACGTGGCGAACGCACGTGCGCGAGTAGCGCCCTCACTGGCGACGGCGCTCGACTGGTTTCTCTGCACGAACTAGGGTAGAATCGCGCATGAGCGTGCGCATCGCTGTACTCGCATCAGGACGCGGATCGAACCTGCAGGCAATCATCGATCATTTCGCGTCGCTTGGAGAGCGCGCACCCGGTGTAATCACGCTGGTCGCATCGAATAAAACTGGCGCGGCGGCGCTCGATAAAGCGCGCTCCGCGGGGCTCGAGGCCGCATGGTTGGATGCCCGCGACGACGGAACCTCTCTCGTCGAGCTTCTCCTCAGCCATCACATCGACCTTGTTGTCCTCGCAGGCTACATGAAGAAAGTGCCGGACCAGGTCATCGCGAAGTGGAGAGGCCGGATTGTAAATGTGCATCCTGGTCTTCTGCCCGAATTCGGCGGCGCGGGCATGTATGGTGAAAGAGTGCACAACGCGGTGATCGAGCGAAAAGCAGAGATGACGGGAGTGACCGTTCACATCGTTGATGAAGAGTTCGATCACGGGCCGATAGTTGCGCAGTGGAGAGTCGCCGTTCATGCAGGAGACACCGCGGCTTCACTGGCGCAAAGAGTGCTCGAGGTGGAACACATCGTATATCCTCGCGCTGTTGAAATGATGGCGACGCTCATTGGTCGAAAAATTTTTGCAGATTTCTAGATGCCTCTCGCTCTTCTTTCTGTTTCGGATAAAACCGGCCTCGTCGATTTTGCACAGGGCCTCGCTCGGCTTGGGTGGGATCTCGTCTCCACGGGCGGCACCGCGAAAGCGCTGCGCACCGCTGGTCTCAACGTTCGAGACATAAGCGATCTCACAGGCTTCCCTGAAATTCTCGACGGACGTGTAAAGACACTTCATCCGATGGTGCACGGAGGCCTTCTCGCCCGGCGCAATGATCCAGAGCACATGCGCACTGCAGGTGAGCATGGGATTGCTGCGATCGACCTTGTCGCTGTGAATCTCTATCCATTCGAGAGCACTGCAGCACGCGCAGGGGTGACGAGCGAGGAAGTCATCGAGAACATCGACATCGGCGGACCGTCGATGCTCCGCTCCGCTGCAAAGAACTTCGAGTCAGTGACGGTTGTGGTGGATCCTTCGGACTATCCGCGCGTTCTCGCCACACTCGAAGCGGATGACGACGATCTCGATCTCAGGCGGCTTCTCGCCGAGAAAGTGTTTGCGCACACGTCGTCGTACGACAGTGCGATCTCGAAATGGTTCGCCTGCGAGCGTGCCGAGGAGTTTCCTGATCGTACGGTGCTCGCGATGAACAAGGCGCAATCGCTGCGATATGGGGAAAATCCCGGTCAGCGCGCAGCATTCTACGTGGACGCAGGCGGTAACGGGCTCGCGGGACTCAAGCAGCGCGGAGGAAAGGAGCTATCGTTCAACAACCTGTTGGACCTCGAAGGTGCGCTCCTCGCAACCGATCCATTCGCTGGAGAAACGTGCTGCGCAATCGTCAAGCATACTACGCCCTGCGGTTTAGCGACTGGTGCAACCGCCGTTGAAGCGTATCGCAAAGCACTTGCGTGCGATCCGCTTTCCGCATTTGGGTCTGTAATATCCTTTACAGTACCCGTTGATGCTGAAACAGCCGAGGCCGTGTCGAGTCTGTTCGTTGAGTGCGTGGTCGCACCCTCGTTCAGCGAAGACGCACTCGATATACTCGGGCGAAAAAAGAACCTGCGTGTTCTAGAGGGAAAAGCAGCGTGGAAGGACGGTGCGCTCGATTACAAGCGCGTGCGCGGTGGATTTCTCGTACAGGAGCGCGCAAAGCCGCTGAGTGAATTCGGCGCCTGGACAGTCGTTACGCGGCGTCAGCCCACCGATGAGGAAAAAGCGAATCTCGCATTTGCGTGGCGCGCTGTGGGAAGCGTGAAGTCGAATGCGATTCTTCTCGCGCGGGATGGCGCAACCATTGGCATAGGCGCAGGTCAGATGTCACGTGTGGACGCGGCATTCGTTGCTGTTCACAAGGCGCAGACCGCGGGACATTCGACGGACGGGGCGGTGCTCGGCTCCGATGCGTTCTTTCCATTCCGCGACGGTGTAGACCAGGCAGCGTCGGCTGGTATTACAGCAATCATCCAGCCCGGTGGCTCGGTAAAAGATGAAGAGGTCATCGCTGCCGCCAACGAACATGACATTGCGATGGTGTTCACAGGACAGAGACAGTTCAGACATTGATGAAGCGAAGAGATTTTCTTGCAGCAGCCGCGGCAGCCGTCGCGGGCATCCCGGCAGGCGTCGCGTATGCGCAGCGCGGCGGGTTGAAGAAGCTCGGTGAGATAGGGCTTCAGCTCTACACACTTCGTGGCATGATGCAGAAGAGTGTACCGCGCACGCTCGCAGCCGTTGCAAAAGCGGGATATAAGCAGGTCGAGTTCGCAGGCTATTTCAACGTGAACCCACCTGTCATGAAAAAGATTCTCGATGACAACGGTCTCACTGCGAAATCAGCGCACATCGCGATGGCCGACCTGGGCATGCGATGGGAGATCATGATCGAAGACGCGAACACCCTCGGCATGAAATACCTCACCGTCGCGTGGATCAATGCACCCGAGAGAACGGTCGAGGGATACAAGCGTATCGCCGACAGGTTCAACGCTGCAGGCAGATATGCAAGCGGCGACGGCGTGCAGCTCGCGTATCAC
>DASUXX010000230.1:0-4368 GCA_036377755.1 Gemmatimonadaceae bacterium | reverse complement strand
GATACGCGCCCTTCCTCGCAGGTGCAGCAGCAGGTGCTCTCTACTATCACGAGAGAAAAGAGCGGCTCGCCCTCGAGCGGCTCGGCGCTGCTACGCTCGAAAGTCTCCTCGATGCAATCGATGCCAACAATCCCGAAACCGGGGCGCATGTGAGACGCGTCGCGGATTATGCGCTCCGTCTTGCCTGTGTCGCTGACGCCGACTATCGCATGCAACGCTCCGTGGAAAGAGTCGCCCTGTTTCACGATATCGGAAAAATCGACGGTGCGGTATCGGACATAGTCACCGAGACAAAAAAGCTCACTCCGCAGGAGCGGCGCTCGATGATGCGGCACCCGCGCCGCGGTGCAGAAGTTCTTCGTCCGCTCGCTGCATTCTATCCTGATCTGCCCGAAGGAGTTCTCTCACATCACGAGCGATGGGACGGCAAGGGATATCCGCGCGGACTGAGACGGCACTCCATTCCGTTCGAAGCGCGCGTCGTTGCAATCGCCGACACATTCGACGCGATCACTCAATCGAGACCATACAGCCACGCGCGCTCGATGGAAGAAGCGACGAGGATCATCCTCGAAGGCCGCGAGAATCAGTTCGATCCCGATCTTGTCGACCTGTTTCTCAGTCCGCCGGTTCTCGAATACGTTGAAGACGCGATGAAGCGATCGAAGTCGCCGCGTCGTGCACATGGAAAACGCCGCGGCGGCTCGGCGCCGAGCGTGCCCGATATCACCTTCCGATGGCGGTCGCCATCTCCTTTGCTGCGAGGTGCGGGTCGCTAGCACCAAATATCGCCGCGATCGCGGCAACACCAGCGGCACCTGCATCGATTACCTGTCTCGCATTCCCGGAATTGATTCCACCGATGCCAACTGCAGCAAGGCCGGTCGCGACAGCCAATCGCGCAAACTCGTCTATTCCGATCGCCTTGCCGGCATCTTTCTTCGATCCCGTGCCAAACACAGGGCCAATCCCGACGTAATCAGCACCCGCTGCATTCCGGATCTCATCATCGCTGCCAACTGAAGCTCCGATGATGAAGCCTCGAGGAGCAAAAGATCTCACCGCAGTCGCGGGTACATCATCTGCGCCGAGGTGAACGCCTGCAGCGCCTGCGGCAATGGCGATATCGGCACGATCGTTCACGATCACGGGAACTCCGACCGATCGCACGAGCTCAGCCGCAAGACCGGCGAGATCACGCGCGGACACATCCTTGATCCGCAGCTGAATACATGTCGCCCCGCCGCGCACTGCAGCAGCTGCGCGCTCGATCAGTCCGCTCTGCCCATCGCGAAGGTTGTCCGTGATTGCAATGAGACGGAGGATCGAAGTGTCCATCATTTCCGGAATTGCCGCACAGCCAATTGATGCTCAGCCAGAGTGTTCCTGAACTCATGATGTCCGTCGGGTGCAGCGACGAAATAAAGGAACGTTGCAGTTGCGGGGAACAACGCGGCAACGAGACTTGGCCCGCCAGGCGATGCGATTGGACCCGGCGGCAGTCCCGGATACTTGTAGGTGTTGTACGGTGAATCGACCTCGAGATCCTTCAATAAGAGACGTGGCGTATGCTTCCCGCGCGCGTACTGCACCGTGGGATCTGCCTGAAGGAGCATTCCTTTCTTCAGGCGATTGAGATACACCGCCGCGATGATCGGCCTCTCCTGCGGGACTTTCGCTTCACGCTCGACAATCGACGCAAGCGTCACGACCTGATGGCGAGTCATCGATATCGCAGTGAGACGCGCATTCCACTCCGGCTTCCATTCACGCTCGAAGCGCTTGACCATCTCGAGAATTGCCGCGCGAGCCCTGGTTCCATCCGGAAACGCATACGTGTCCGGAAATAAATAGCCTTCGAGTGTTGGCCCTGGCGATGCGACCATTCGCAGCATCGCAGTGTCGCGCACAACGGCATTTATTGAATCGACAGGAACGTTCAAAGCCTGAACGAGCAGCGGCGTGATCTGCGCAATCGTAAAGCCTTCGGGAATCGTGATTGTGTTTACGAGCCCATGACCACCGTGAAGCGCTTCGATGATCTCACTCCACGGTGTGCCGCGCTTTATGAGATACGTGCCCGGCTTGATGTTGCGATCGGTTCCCTTGAAGCGCGCGTAAAGCTTGAACAATCCCGTCTGTCCGACGAGTCCGGCCTTGTGAAGTGAATCGGCAGCAGTTCTGAAGGCGGCGCCTTTCGGTACGATGACGCGAATGGGCGCACCGTGAGGCGAGCCGCACGCCATTGACAACAAAACGAGGAAACACAGAATCGCGCGTCTCATGGCGTAACGTTCAACGCGTTCTGAAGCAGCATGGCCGCTGCCATGGAATCGACGTCGCCTTTGCGGCCGCGCGTCGATCCTTCCATCTCGCGAATCGCGCGCAGTGAAGAGGCAGTGGTGTAACGCTCGTCACGGTATTCCACGGGCATTCCCGTACGCTTTGCGAGCTCGTCACCAACGCGTCGCACTTCGGCAGTCCATTCCGTCTCGTTTCCATCGCCGTCGAGCGGAAGCCCGACGAGAAATCCGCGTGCTTCGAGCGATTCAGCGCGGCGAATGATCTCAGCAATCGGAGCGCGCTTACCCGCGCGCCGCGCAATGAATCCCGCGGGCGACGCAATCATGCCAAGCTCATCGGCAATCGCGAGGCCGACACGCTTCTCGCCGTAGTCCACGGACATGAACCTGGCGAGCGATGAATTCACGCCCCGCCCTGCGCCATCTGCTGGAAGAACTCGGCGTTGTTCTTCGACTTTTTCATCTGTCTCAACAGGAATTCCACCGCTTCTGCCTCAGGCATATCAGAGAGGAACTGTCGCAAAAGAGTGACCCGATTGATCTCCGCCTGTGAGAGGAGCAGCTCTTCCTTGCGTGTTCCCGATTTCAGGATGTCGACAGCCGGGAACACCCTGCGATCTGCAATCTTGCGATCGAGCACGAGCTCCATGTTGCCCGTGCCTTTGAACTCCTCGAAGATCACGTCGTCCATTCGCGATCCAGTTTCAGTCAGAGCTGTCGCGATGATGGTGAGTGATCCGCCACCGTCGATCTTGCGAGCGCTTCCAAAGAATCTCTTGGGCTTGTGCAGTCCTGCTGCATCGACACCGCCGGAGAGAATCTTTCCTGACTGTGGAGCAATGGCGTTGTGCGCGCGGGCAAAACGTGTGAGTGAATCGAGCAGTATGACGACATCCTTGCCGGCTTCGACAAGACGCTTTGCCTTCTCGAGCACCATGTCAGCCACGAGCACGTGACGCGCTGCGCCTTCATCGAACGTCGAGCTGATCACTTCCGCGCGCTTCGTGCTCTTGATCATCTCGGTCACTTCTTCTGGACGCTCATCGATCAGCAGGATGATGATCGTCACTTCCGGATGATTTTCCGCGATAGAGTTAGCGATTTTCTCGAGGAGAATCGTCTTGCCTGCACGCGGCGGCGAGACAATCAGTCCGCGCTGGCCCTTGCCGATCGGAGCGAAGATGTCGACGACACGCATGGACAGGTCGCCATCCTTCGATTCGAGTCTTAGCCGAGTATCAGGATAACGCGGGCGAAGATTGTCAAATGGAACGCGAGTCTTGATCGCCTCGGGATCCTGACCATTTACGCTCTCGACTTTTAGAAGAGCGAGGTATCTCTCCCACGCTTTCGGCGGACGCACCTGTCCGCGAACGAGATCACCGGTCAGCAGGCCGAATCGTTTTATCTGCGACGGTGACACGTAGATGTCATCGGGCCCTGCGAGATAGCTGTAATCCTGGCTTCTGAGAAAGCCATATCCCTCGGGCAGAATCTCGAGCACGCCTTCACCATGGAGTGCGACATTCGAGTCGAGAAGGTTCTGCTCGATTCTGAAAATGAGCTCCGGCTTTCCGGCAACTTCGGAGTCCGGAATGTTCAGGCCATCGGCCATATCCTGAAGCTCAGCTACTGATTTGCGCTTTAGCTCTGCAATGTCCACGGTACGTGACGGTGCGACTGATGTTGCGGCGGGACTCGATGTTCAGTCGAGCGTTGGTTATTGGGAGTAAGTGCGGTGGGAGATCGGCGTAGGTCAACCGATAAGGGCGAACCTAACCGCCAACTGAAAAGCGGTCAAGCATTCGAGTCCTCAGTAGTCCTCAGTAGTCCTCAGTAGTCCTCAGTAGTCCTCAGTAGTCCTCTGATTCTCCGGACTTTCGGATCCGAGGACTCTCATGAGGATAAAGGATGCGCTGGACCGGTATGAGGGTTAAGGACCCGTTGACTGATATGACTGGGCTGTTGTCAAGAGCGGCGGTGGATGCCAAAAAACTGAGCATAAGGTTGAGTGGGCCGGCTGGCATCGACGGTTGATCCTACTGATATACGCCGGTTAACGAGC
>DASUXX010000229.1:0-3168 GCA_036377755.1 Gemmatimonadaceae bacterium | reverse complement strand
TTGCGCACGGTGAACCGCCGACAGAGTTAGCAGAGACGCAGAGTCCACTGCTATGAAGGGCCGGCTGCTCACTGGAAATGCCAGATGAGCGAGGAGGCCGGAGCAGCACGAAACCTGACTTATAGGAGCAGTACCGATGGTAAGAATTCGTCTCCGTCGTGTTGGACGGAAAAAAGCACCTGTGTACCGTATCGTCGTCGCAGACTCGCAGAGCCCGCGCGATGGAAAGTTCATCGAGATCATTGGCCAGTACGCTCCGCGTCAGGCACAGGGTGGTCTCAGCGTCAACGAAGATCGAGCCAATTACTGGCTCAACGTCGGCGCGCAGCCCAGTGACACCGTTCGCTCGCTCCTCCGCCGCGCTGGAGTCCTCAAGCGCCGTCACGAGCAGAGACTTGGTCTCGAGCTCAAGGCCGCCGCAGTCCCCGTGAAGGAGACGAGCGACGAGGAAGCTCCGACGGAAACCGCCGAGGCGTAACCAATGCCCACTGATGCATTGGCGATCGTCGGACTTGTTCGCAATGCACAGGGAATCCGCGGCGAGGTTGTAATCGAGCCGCTGACAGACGCGCCGGATGCGGTATTCGCATCCGGCCGTCGTGTTTTTGCAGGTGCATCAGGCGAAAAATCGTCGAGCACCGACGACCGTGCGCTCACCGTTTCAGTCGCGCGTCCATTCAAGGGTGGAGTGCTCGTCAAGTTCGATGAGATCGGTGATCGCACTGCAGCCGAGCTTCTGCGTGGCAGCTACATCTTCTCTCCCTTCGATGAGCTCACTCCACTACAGGAAGATGAGATTTACCTGCACGATCTAATTGGAATGCGCGTGAAGCTCGATACGGGCGAAGACACCGGAGAGGTCGTGTCGTATTACGAGCTCCCCCAGGGTCTTACTCTTGAAGTGAAGACAGAAAAAGGTCTGGTGCTCGTTCCGTATCGTCCGGAGATGGTCGATCACGTCGACAGTGAGTCGCGCACCGTTGTCGTCAAGGCCGACGTCGGGCTCTTCGCCTGATGCCTCTCCGTATCAATGTCGTCACGATCTTTCCGGAATTTTTTTCAGGTCCACTCGGGCTGAGTATTCCCGAGCGTGCGCGCGCAGCAGGCGGTGTCGAATACAACATTGTCGACCTGCGCGATTTTACTCACGACAAGCATCGAACCGTAGACGATTATCCCTACGGCGGCGGAGCAGGAATGGTGATGAAGCCTGGGCCATTCTTCGAGGCAGTCGAATCGCTCAATACCCAACCGCCGATCGTTCTCCTGTCGCCGCGCGGAAAATTGTTTTCGCATGCTGACGCTGTGCGATATGCAGAGGGTTCGGAGCTCACTCTGCTTTGCGGTCATTACAAGGATGTAGATCAGCGCGTCGCCGATCATCTCGCGACTGAAGAAATCTCGCTCGGCGATTTTGTCCTTTCCGGCGGTGAGGCGGCTGCCCTCGCAATCATCGATGCAACGGTTCGATTGATTCCCGGTGCCATGTCGGATCTCGATTCAGCACGAACTGACTCTTTCTTCGATCGCGGAATCTCAGCTCCGTCGTATACGAGACCGCCTGACTTTCGCGGATTCACTGTCCCGGATGTTCTTCTCTCAGGTGATCACGGACGAATTGCGAAATGGCGCGACGAAGAAGGGAAGCGGCTCACTCGCGCACGCAATCCGACGGACTGAAATGAAAAGGGCAGCGAATGAACCGCTGCCCTCCTCTCAATAGCAAGTCGTCAAGCGACGATGTATAAGGAGCCGTTCTATAATCCCGGCCCGCGAGAAGTGTGGATACGTTGCAGCGCATGCGAAGCAACGTACTGACCAATCTGTCGGCCTTGTTCGGTCCCGATGCGCGTCGCCTCGCGAAAGTGGTACCCAATGTAAATCCGTGAGTCAGCGTTCTCCTTAACCGCATCCGCAATAGAGTTGAAAGAACGCGGCTTTCCTGGCAGCGTAGCCGACTCGACAGTGAAACGCGCTGGGCCGTCGAGATTCGCCATGATTGCCTCCGCAGCGGCGCTGGCAGCGACCGCATGTGCTGAGCTGTATTCCGGTATCGGAGGAGTGGGACCAAGCCCGGCAGCGGTGGTTGCTACGTCCCAGGTGAGGTCACCGGGAGTGGAAGCATCCATGTTCCCGAGTCGAATGGCAGTTACAGGACGCCAGAACTTATAATGGTACTTCGCCTCGAAGACTGAGATGTATCCGTCAGCTATCGCAAGCGACACCTGAGCAGTCAATCTGGCGAGATTCCACGCGTCGAGATGACGCTGAGCGCCAAGAGTACGCGCAATGCGATTCCAGCCGGGGACTGTATTCTCATCCCAGAAGAGCCCGATGTCGCTTTGCTCCTGTGTCCGCTCAGACACGACGCCTCCCAGCCGCTTCACCTCGGCGTAGTCGGCGAGATATGCTGGCGTTGCAACAGCTTCAGCAACTGTCGATGCGCCATACATGGGGGGCGGGCGAAACTGGTCTGCACTAGTCAGGACAAAGGTCCGCACAGTGCCCCACGTCCCGAGAGCCGCCAGTCCCGTGAGCCCGTTCGGACTCGGCAAGAGCGTGGGACGGTAGGCGCCAGGCTCTCCTGATGAAACGAACAACGATGCTGGTGGCCCATTCGATCCATCGTTCTGGCGAGAGGCAAGCAAACTGGCGGCAGCATCGTGGCCCAGCTGGACACCGCGTGTGATCGGACCCGCCACCCCAAGTGCGGAGAGGTATTCGGTATATGCCTCGTCGATGAATTCGAGAGGTCCAGGATCTGGCATCGTTGAGCCGATTGCGGCAAGAACGTCATGTGTGCCCGTCGCGATGGCCGCTTCAACCGACACGGGTTCAGTGACCGGGGTTCCGTAGACGTATGGTTCATACCGCCGGTCGACTGCGTTCATCACGTCATGAATCACGACGCTTGCCATCGCATAGATGCGCGATTCCTGCGGCGGAGAGGTCTCTGCCAGAATGCAGAACCGGACGATGTTGTCATTCCAGACGCCCACCGCATCAGCCAGCGTTGACCGTGTATTTCCGCGGCGCCAGGCCAGCGGCGCTGCATCTATCTGACTGATGGGGGAGCCGGCATCTTTTAGCAGCGGGGGAGACACTGTGTCGAGAGCGTCTCGATCGGTGCAGCTGGTTGCAAAGAGGATCAGCCAGGCGGATGCCGCC
>DASUXX010000228.1:0-3117 GCA_036377755.1 Gemmatimonadaceae bacterium | reverse complement strand
CGCGCGTCGATTGTTCTGCTTCAGGAAGTGGACCGGAACACCAGGCGCTCGGGGTCTGTCGACCAGCTCGCGCGCCTGCGTGAGTTGACAGGGTATCGCGGCCGGTTTGCGAAGACCATCGACTACGATGGTGGAGAGTATGGAATAGCAATTCTCTCAAAGTGGCGGATAGCGTCGACTGCCTACGCTCCACTTACCGTCACTGCCGTCACGACCGGAACCAATACGGCGTACGAGGCGCGCGGGGCAATCATTGCGCGCATTGTTTCTCCGTATGGAATCATCCGCGTCGTAAATACGCACCTCGACGCGTCAGGATCGGACACTTATCGAATCGAACAGGCAAAGACCCTGGTCGCAGTTGCAAAAGCGCAAGCTGACTCAGGATTTACGCTCCTCGGCGGAGACATGAACTCCGAGCCGTCGAGCCGGACCATCGCGAGCATTCAGCAATCGGGATGGACTGATCTATTTGAGCAGTGCGGATCCGGTGAGCCCAATTCGTTTCCCGCGGACAAACCCGTTAAACGCATCGATTACCTCTTTGGCCAGGGTGGTCTGCGATGTAATCGCGCACGGATCCTCGACACTCAGGCGTCCGATCACCGGCCAGTGTTATTCGAAGTTGTGCCGTCGCGCCGTGACTAGTTTTCGGTCGGTCAGCAATTAGAGGAAAGTGAATGGCGTATGAAGGACTGATGGTGAGTGTATCCGGCGTGCGTGGTCGCGTCGGAGAAGCGCTCACTCCTGAGATCGTCGCAAAGTTTGCAGCGGGATTTGGCGCATGGGCAAAGCGTCGTGCAGGCGGACGCGCGCGAATTGTCGTCGGCCGTGACAGCAGAGTATCGGGTCCGATGTTTCAGCCTGTTGTGATATCTGCGCTTCAGTCCGTTGGCTGCGATGTGATTCTAGTCGACATGGCGCCCACGCCGACGATTCAGCTTGCAGTCGAACATCATCATGCCGCCGGTGGCCTCGCGATAACAGCGAGCCACAACCCCATCGAATGGAACGCTCTCAAGTTCATCGGACCTTCAGGTTTGTTCCTCGATGGCTCTGAAGCAGCGGAGATGCGCGCAACTGTGGAGGGAGACATTCCACGCGCAACGTGGGATGAGCTCGGAACCGTCGAGAATGACCCGGGCGCCGTGGACCGGCACATCGATCTCGTTCTCAGCCTTCCTTTCATTGAAGTAGACCGGATAAGAGAGCGACAGTTCAACGTTGCACTCGATTGCGTGCGCGGTGCGGGGGGCGCATTCATGCCGAAGCTCCTCGACCGGCTTGGTTGCAAGGTCAGCGCAATCAATCTCGAGACTGACGGGCGGTTTCCTCGGCCACCCGAGCCGGTTGCAGAAAATCTTGGAGAGCTCGAGGCGCTCGTAAAGAAATCAGGCGCGGAAATAGGTTTTGCTGTGGATCCCGATGTCGACAGGCTTGCGCTCGTTTCGAACGAAGGCCGTGCGATTGGCGAAGACTACACACTCGCGCTCGCAGCCAAAGTTGTGCTGAAACATCGTGAGGGGAACATCGTCACCAATCTCTCGACGAGCCGCATTGTTGATGACATTGCGAATGAGCGCGGCCGCAAAGTGGTGCGCGCTCCGGTCGGTGAAGTGAACGTCGCAACACGAATGCGATCAGAAGGCGCACCGGTTGGAGGTGAAGGCAACGGTGGAGTAATCCTCACTGAAGTACATCTCGGTCGTGACGCGCCACTTGGTGCAGCGATCATGCTTCAGCTGTTGCTCGAGGAGGGGAAGCCGCTTTCGGAGATTGTCGCGAGCTATCCGCGCTATTCGATCGTAAAGGACAAGCTCGATCGTCCCAAGGCGCCGCTCGACACCGTATACGCATCTCTTCGCGACACGTTCAAGGATGCAGACATCGATACACAGGATGGACTGCGGCTTACGTGGTCAGATCGCTGGGTTCATGTGAGGCCATCCGGAACAGAGCCTATCGTGCGAGTGATTGCTGAAGCGCCGACTGCTGCGGACGCCGAATCGCTGATCGCGAAGTGCCGCGAGCCTCTGGATAAGCTGAATGGCACGAGTGCTGCCCGACTGAATGCAGGATCATCAGCGAGGACACATGGCGGGTGAAAGACCGAAGTATCGGTACAACGATGACCAGCGCGATTATCTGTCAGGCGACGATCGGGCCGGTGTAAAGCCGGACTCGCGGACTGAAGCAAAGGGCGACGCCCGCGAAGCGGTCGGGGATCATACGCGGGGAACGGCGGCTGAGCCGACGGGACCGGAAGGAAACGATCGTACGCGGCTCAGGCCGCAGCGGGATCAATTTGACGCGGATCTGGAGCAAGACAACGAAAAACGGCGCTAGCGATCGCTAGCGCCGTTTTGTTTTTCGCTCGCGATCTCAGGTAAACGAGTTTCCGAGCTGCGAGAACTTCGCCGAAACCTTGCTGCCGAAGAAAGTCACTGCCGTGATTGCGACGATCGCAATGAACGCCACGAGCACGCCGTACTCCGCGAGAGCGGCGCCGTCTTCATCCGCGAAGAACCTGCCCGCTTTGTCCAACAGAACCTTCATACCGGCCTCATAGAAAAAATGTTAGTGTCTCCACGAACTCTTGTCGGGCACGCAAGATATGAGGTCGCAGGCGCTCGAGGTGTAACAAGCTGTAACATGTTGCTCACAGAATTGTTACGGCAGGAGACTCTGTGGGCATCACCTTATTCTCCCATGAACGACCCTGTCAGTTGCCGCAGCCGTGAATGGCGGTTTTGTTATTGACGTCCTTTATTGTCGAGCGCGCCATTGGCTGTTGAGACTGGATTGCCTGAAAGACGCTCCCGCGCGGTTTTCGCGCTGATAATTGCCATCGCGGCGGCGACATTCACTTATCTCCAGTTCGCCCGCCGCGATCATTCGGACTTCGGAATGGTCTGGTATGGAGCACGCGCACTGATGGCCGGCATGGATCCATACAGTCAGATCGGCCCGGGGAAGGCGTTCGACTATGAGTGGTCGCTCATCTATCCGGTGCCCGCACTCGTTCTCGTGAGTCCCCTCTCATGGATGAGCGAGCAGTACGCAACCGCAGTGTTTGTCGGAGTCTCATGCTTTTTGCTTGCGTACGGAATCACAAGA
>DASUXX010000227.1:0-5007 GCA_036377755.1 Gemmatimonadaceae bacterium | reverse complement strand
GCGTGATTCCTCGCAGATATGGGGAATGCAGGTGTGGCGCATCATCGACCGGCTGAATGAATCCGACATGTGGGCGTTCTGGAGAAGCAACGAGTTCGGTGGTCCCGCTTATTTCGGAACTCTCGAGGGAATGCAGATCGCATCGCAGCCGCGCCAGATCGAGCTCGTTCCCTACGTGACGTCACGCGCGACTTTCAATCGTGCGACAAGTGGCGACCCGTACCACGATGGCCGCGACATGATTTACAGAGGTGGCGCAGATCTCAAGCTGAACATCACATCCAACCTCACGCTCGATGCCACGGTAAATCCTGACTTTGGCCAGGTCGAAGTCGATCCTGCCGTTGTGAACCTGTCCGTGTTCGAGACGACGTTCTCGGAGAAGCGCCCATTCTTCATCTCCAACTCGCAGTACTTCTCGACCGGCGGCTTCAGCTGCTACTTCTGCAACAACGTGTCGAGCCTTTCGCTCATCTACACTCGCCGCATCGGAAGATCGCCGCAGCTCGCAGGCCTCGTTGGTGGCCGCGCCCAGTACATGGATGCGACAGATGCGACGACCATTCTTGGCGCAGCGAAAATCACTGGTCGTACGAAGAGTGGATTCACCGTTGGATTGCTCGACGCTGTAACGAACAAGGAGAACGCGACTTTCCGCCTGCCCGGAGCGACTGACGATGCGGAGCAGGAGATCGAGCCGCTCACGAATTACTTCATTGGACGCCTGCGAAAGGATTTCCGCGGCGGATCGACTCGCATCGGGACGATCGGAACTCTCGTGAATCGCAGCTTCTCGAATGATGATGAGGAAGCACGCCTTCGCAGACGCGCAGGAACCGTCGGCTTCGATATCGATCATCGGTGGAAGAACAGGGAATACTCGTTCAACCTGCAGACTGCACTGACGACCATCGCGGGAGACACGGCAGCGATCCGGCGCGCTCAGCAGTCGAGCGCGAGATACTACCAGAGAATCGGACGTGACGAATCCAGCGATGGATTGTTCGATGTCGATTACGATCCGACACGCACGTCGCTCAACGGGTACGGCTTCTATGCACGCTTTGCCAAGGAGACAGGGAACTGGCTCTTCGAGACCACGCAGAACTGGAGAAGCCCGGGCTTCGAGACCAACGACATGGGTGTGCTTGGCCGAGCTGATTACAAGTGGATGCTCGTGAACGGAGTACGGCAGTGGACAACGCCGGGACGCTGGTATCGAAACCTGTGGCTCAGCTACGGCGCGCAGCAGCAGTTCAATTACGAAGGCGATCGCAACGACGTCGATTTCCATGGGAACTTCTCGGGCACCATGAAGAATTTCTGGAACTGGGGAGTGTTCCACATTTATCATCCAACGAACTTCGATGAGCGGCTCACGCGTGGCGGGCCAACGGTGAAGCGGTACGGCTACAACATGGCCGGCTACAACATCAGCGGTGACAGCCGGAAGCGCGTCGTGTGGAGCTTCAACGGCAATTATATCCGCCCTGTAGACAACACTGAGGGCGGACGCCAGAGCTACTTCCCCTCGGTAACGATCAAGCCGACAGCCTCGACCAGCATCCAGATCGGACCGAACTGGGATCACGACAAGACTGCGCAGCAGTTCGTGACGTCGTTCGATGACGCGAATGCACCGGCAGGGTTTGGAGGAGTGAGATACGTGTTCGGACGCCTCGAGCAGAAGACATTCTCGGTCGACACGCGTGTCAATGCGACGTTCACTCCGAATCTCACTCTGCAGCTCTTTGCGCAACCGTTCCTGGCGAGCGGGCACTACACGAGCTTCAAGGAATTCGCCCGGCCGCGTTCAGGTGAGATGACGTACTACGGACGTGATGCAGGCAGCACGATAGCGAAGGAGACGGATTCAGAGGGCAACGTGTCATATCGCGTCGATCCCGATGGGATTGGACCAGCAGCAGCGTTCAACATCGACAATCCTGACTTCAACGTGCGCTCGCTGCGTGGTACTGCGGTTCTCCGCTGGGAGTATCGCGCAGGTTCAACTCTGTACTTCGTGTGGACGCAGGTGCGCGAAGGATTCGACACGTTCGGCACGTTCGAATTCTCGCGTGATCGATCGGCGTTGTTCAGGGATCGCCCAACGAACGTATTCCAGATCAAGGCGACATACTGGCTGGGTAGGTAATCCGAGACAAACCAGATGCAGAGAACCAGAGAGAGCTGACGGATATCTCGAAAAAAGTTCTCCTTGGCAATACTGGCATAAGCGTCAGCTTCTATCGTGACTAAAGATGCTGGCTGCTTATGCCAGTATTGCCAAGAGGAACTTTTTTCGAGATATCCGTCAGCTCTGTGTGATTATCTGCTCGCGGCCAGTAAACGACTTCGGCTTTCATCGCGTCAACTCATAGCTCGACAGAACCGTTTTTCATTTCACGCTGTCGAAGTTCGACGCCGCTTGACGAGAAAAACAAGTATGCTAAACTTTTAGCTGTCTGCTAGTTTTTTAGCATACGCCAGTAAAGCTGAACAGTCACACAAATCCCTCGAATATGAAGCTGACGCACACTCGAATCCTGCTCGCGATCATCGCGATGCTCTCTGCTCACGCTGCACAAGCCCAGAACGGACCAGAGACAATACGAGGGAAGATCACCGACGATTCGGCGCATGTGGTTCCTGGAGCAGCGGTCGCAGTGACTCGAGGACCCGATCGTCTCACGCAGCACACGACGGCCGATTCGAGTGGCAATTACAGCACAAGGTTCGAGCAGGGCACCGGTGACTATCTCGTCTATGTCACGGCACCAGGATACAAGGCTGCACGACGTCGTGTTCAGCGGGAGGGGAACGAGACGACACTGACGGCGAACTTTCAGCTCGCGCGCGAAGTGACAACTCTCGACGCAGTGAAGATCTCAGCTAATCGTCCGGTGCGTGCGACAAATAACATCACGCCGACACAACAGGTCGAGCCCGGATCATCCGAGAAGTGGAATGACGGAGTCAGCGGCGCGGTAGCGCCGACAGTTGCGGGCGATCTCAACGCACTTGCCGGAACAATGCCCAATGTCACGATGGGGCCCGGCGGTGCATCCATTCTCGGCTCAGGCAGCGAATCGAATCTCAATACGCTCAATGGCATGGGAATGAATGCCGGCGCCATCCCGCGCGCAGCACGCACGGAGACTCGCGTTACGGGCGCAACGTTCGATCCCACACGTGGCGGATTTGCAGGGGCGAACATCGATGTGCGGCTCGGGCCTGGCAGCAGAAATTTTCAGCGCCGCAACGCATTCCTCACACTGGATCCGCAGGCATGGCAGTTCTCTGATCCAATCGGACGAGCGCTTGGGGCGCCCACTGGAGGTGTACGTGCGAGTGTTGGCGCAGATGGTGAGCTGATCCGCCGTGCGCTCACGTACAACGTTGCAATGGATGTCGCCCGCAATTCGAGTGAGCCTGCAACATTGCTCAGCGCAAATGCAGACGCGCTGCGATTGTCCGGTGTGTCACCAGATTCTGTTGCAAGATTGATTGCGCTCTCGACTCCGCTCGGTCTTCCTGTTGCTGCGTCGGGTATTCCGGGAACGCGGCAGCACAGTGGTGTGACGTGGCTTGGTCGCCTCGACTACACGCGCGATACAATGAGAACGCGCGCGCTCACGAGCTATCTCGGGTTTACCCGTGACGGTGCTCTGGGCTTCGGTCCACTCGCTGCACCATCGTCGTCAGGCGAGCGCAGGGAAAGAACTCTCGGCGCTCAGCTCACGCTTGGTGATCTCGTTGGACCAGGCAAGAGAATCCTCACTGAGACGCGTCTCGCCGCGAGTCAGGTAAAAACCGAAGTTGCGCCATATCAGAATGTCCCCGGTGCAAACGTGCTCGTCAGATCGACGACGTCGGATGGCCCTGATGTGACAGCTCTGACGCTTGGTGGCGGCTCATTCCTTTCGACCGACGATGCGCGCTGGACGCTCGAAGGTGCGAATGAAACCATCTGGAACGCACGTGGTCGCAGACATCGTTTCAAGACGCTGCTGTGGGGACGCTCAGATGGAATTTCACAGGAAGGCATTGTGAACAGTCTCGGCACGTTCTCGTTCAGCTCAATCGATGACTTCGCCGCCGGCCGTCCTGCAAGCTTCTCGCGTACGCTCTCACAACCCGATCGTTCAGGGAAGGTATGGAATGCGGCGACTGCATTCGCGCATCAGTATTCTCCGAGCAGGTTTTTTGGCGTGCTGTATGGAGCGAGGCTCGAGGCAGACGGCTTCTTCGATCATCCCGGGAAGAACGCAGCGCTCGATCAGGCGCTCGGCGTAACGTCGGGTAGTGCGCCATCACGTATTCACATCAGTCCGCGCCTTGGCTTCACTTACACATTCAACAAGGACAAGGACAACGGAAACGGAACCAACCAGACGCCAGTTGGCCGTTTCTATCGGACGACGGTCGGAGTTGTCAAAGGAGGAATTGGAGAGTTCCGCGATCTGCTGCGCCCCGGAATTCTCGCCGATGCATCGGCATCGACAGGACTGCCCGGCGGGACTTCAGCGCTCTCGTGCGTTGGAGATGCAGTTCCGCTCGTCGACTGGACAAAGTTCACCGGTGACCCCGGACAGATTCCGAATGAATGTCGCGATGGAAGCGGCCCGCTTGCCGAGCGCGCGCCGCAGGTCACGCTGATCGATCCATCGTACGATGTGCCGCGCAGCTGGCGCGGTTCGCTGGACTTCTCGACGAATCTTCCGAAGCAGATTCTGCTTCGTGTGGGCGGACTGGTCTCGTACGATTTGAAGCAGCCGGGAACGGTTGACGCAAATTTTGCTGGAGTAACGAAGACGACGCTCACTGGGGAAGCAAACAGGCCGGTGTTTGTTTCGCCTCTCGGCATCGATCCCTCGAGCGGTGCAGTCTCCGCTGCTGAATCGAGACTCTCGAGTCAGTTCGGTCGCGTCGCAACGCGTGTCAGTGATCTGCGCGGCTACGGCGGACAGCTCACTCTCGGACTTTCGCCCGACGTATTCAAGTTCC